>JBGSRQ010000012.1:0-7403 GCA_041737515.1 Rhodobacterales bacterium
GCCCTGATGCGCCTGATGGTGGCCGAGGATGCTGCTGCGCGTGACGACATGGCATTTGTCAGCCTGTGTGGCGGCATGGCACTTGCCAATTCCGGGCTGGGGGTTGTGCACGGCCTTGCCGGTGTGATCGGTGGCACGACCGGGGCCGCGCATGGTGCGATTTGCGGCGCGCTTCTGGCACCCTCTCTGGCGATGAACATGGATCGCGCGTCCGGTCAGCGGATGTCGGACATGACCCGCATCCTGGGGGATATTCTGGGGTCAGATCCCGGCGGGGTCTGCGACGCACTTGCACGCTGGGTGCAAGAGGCCGGTCTGCCGGGGCTTCGGGCGCAGGGATTAAGCGCTGATGCCTTTCAGTCGACCGCGCAGGCCGCGCAGGAGTCGTCCTCGATGAAGGGCAATCCGGTGCCGCTTTCGGTGGACGACCTGTGTGCGATTATGGCCAAGGCAAGCTGTTAGCTGCCTGATTTTCCGGCCTTGCTTCGTGCAACTGCGGGCTGGTCACATCGCGCGCCGGGCCCTTTGCTCCGTCGTGCCATTGTAGCGCAATCCGCGCATGCGTTGGTCAACGCTCTGGCGGCTGCATGCCGGGATAATCCGCGGCATTCGCCTGTTGCGCCCGCTTTGGTGCTGCATACTGTGAGGCGGTGGCCGAACGATCCCGACCGAAATGCCATTCTCTGCCTTGCCTTGCCAACCGATCATGCAGGCGATGCTGGCCAACCAGCCGGTTTCACCGGTTCGTGTCACATTTGACGGCCCACCCCAGCAGACAGGGGCGCAAACCATCTGATCATCACGACGATCGCGACAGCACGGCGCGCAAGGACCCTCCGACCGGCTGTCGTTCGCGCAGATCAAGATTTGCCAGCAGGTCCAACAGATGACCTTTCATCAGATCCTCGGCCCTTGCACCGTCACCCGTAGCAATGGCATCCGTCAGCGCATGGTGGGCGTGGCTTTCACACAAGGCGCGCGGACGGCTCCAGTACAGGGCCACCACAAGCGACGACCGCGATACCAGCGTCGAGATGATCTCCGAAATGATGGTCTGGTCTGCCATTTCGGCTATGGCGACGTGATACAGCCCGGAAAGGTAAACGGCCTGCCCCAGATCGCCCGTCTGAAGGGCACGATGCTCGGCCTCGATATGTTGGCGCAAACGGGATACCGCCGGAGCGGTTGCCCGCTCGGCCGCAGAACGGGCGGTTCGCGGCTCCAGCAGCGCGCGGGTCTCAAAAACCTCGCGGGCTTCGCGGACGCCGGGATCGGCAACAAACGCGCCGCGGTTGCGTATCATGGTCACAAGACCCTCGTGCGCAAGCGATTGCAGCGCCATCCGAACGATGGACCGGCCGACACCGAAGATATCAGCCACCTCGTCTTCGACCAGCCTGGAACCCGGCGATACACGGTGCGCAAGGATCGACCGTCGCAGGGCTCCCGCGATGTCTTCGCTGCTGGAATTGGCGGGCAGATCGGACTGAAGGGTCATATCAACGCAAGGCCTTTATTCGTTCAGCAGTTCTGGGATGATTCTTGGTAAAAGCCAACCGGTCAAGATTGTCAGCAATCTGATGCCAGATTGTATATAAAATGTGATTGTTTTGCAGGCAATCCCGGTCGTTATCGCCGCCTGTTGCATCGACTTCGAAGGCCGGCCATGCCCGCACCGCTGAATGATTGGCAAGCGGTCAGACGATGTCGCCAAAGTTGTAGAACCTGAACATCGAGGCCTGCCCTGTGCGCACTCCGCTTGATCTTGAACTTGTGGCATTGACCAAACGCTACGGGTCTACCGTGGCAGTAAAGGCAATAAGTCATCTGTTTCCGGGCGGAAGCTACATCTGCCTGCTGGGGCCATCGGGTTGTGGAAAGTCATCGACCCTGCGGATGATTGCGGGGCACGAAACTGTCAGCGATGGCGCCATCTTGCTGGCGGGAAAGGATATTTCCGGTCTTGCTCCGGCGCAACGCGGCACGGCGATGATGTTCCAGAACTATGCCCTGTTTCCGCATCTAAACGTGATCGACAATGTGGCCTTCAGCCTGAAGATGAAGGGTATCCCAAAGGCCGAACGGCACAGGACGGCGACGGAAATTCTGGATCTTGTGGATATGGGCGCGATGGCGGCCCGGATGCCGGCGCAACTTTCGGGCGGGCCACAGCAGCGGATTGCCCTTGCACGGGCGCTGATCACCAAGCCGCAGGTGCTTTTGCTGGATGAACCGCTGTCGGCGCTTGATCCGTTTCTGCGCATCCGCATGCGGGCCGAACTGAAACGGCTGCAACGGGAACTGGGCATCATCTTTGTTCACGTCACGCACGGGCAGGACGAAGCGCTGGCGCTGGCTGATGAGGTTGTCATCATGAACAACGCCGTGATCGAACAGGTCGGCCCCGCGCGCGAGGTGTTCAACCGGCCCAACACCGAGTTTGTGGCCCGGTTTCTGGGTGGGCACAACGTGCTGACCCTTGGCGGGGGGAAAAAGGCATTGCGGGCGGACCGCACACATCTTGCCCGCACCGGCGAAGGACTGCCCGGCAGCGTCACATCGGTGGAATATCAGGGGTCGCATGTCGCCGTCGGCCTTTTGGGCAGCGCGGGCAGCGAATTGACGGCCCTTATGCCCGAAGAAGAATTTTACGCGGCCCCTTTGGCCATTGGCGACACTGCAATCGCGCAGTGGTCACCGCAGGATCTTCACCCACTCACACACTGAATACGATCGGGACCAACCCGGCCAACCGCAACCGACAGAGGAAAGCCCATGACCAGACCAAGAATTTCATACAGCCGGCGCTCTATCCTGAAAGGGGCCGTTGCCGCGTCTGCCGCGTCCGCCTTTCCGGCACCGATGATCTGGGCGCAAGACATCAAGGATGTTACCCTGCGCCAGTTCGGCACCGGCGTGTCGAACCTCAACGATGTGGCCGTCAAGGTGAAGGAAGACCTTGGCTTCACGCTTGAGATGACCGCGCTCGATTCCGACAGCGTGACCCAGCGCGCCGCCACGCAACCCAAGAGCTTTGACATCGCCGATATCGAATACTGGATCTGCAAGAAGGTATGGCCGACCGGTAACCTGCAGGCGATGGACACCAGCAAGATCAAGCTTTTCGACAAGATCTCGCCGATTTTCACGACCGGCAAGCTGACCCCGGAAAGCATCGTGGCGCAGGGCACCGCGCCCTCGACCGTGGGTTTTATCGCCGAGCCGGGGGCCACAGCCTTCGCGCCCGAGGTTACCAACTGGATGACCCTGATACCCACCATCTACAACGCCGACACGCTGGGTATCCGCCCCGACATCATCAAGCGCCCGATCGAGTCCTGGGCCGAGCTTCTGAATCCCGAATTCAAAGGCAAGGCGTCGATCCTGGATATCTCGTCGATCGGGATCATGGATATGGCCATGGTCTGCGAAGCGATGGGCGAGATCAATTATGCCGACAAGGGCAACATGACCACGGATGAGATCGACAAGACCATCGCGATCTTTACCGAGGCCAAGAAGGCCGGGCAATTCCGCGCCTTCTGGAAATCGTTTGACGAAAGCGTGAACCTGATGGCCTCGGGCGAAGTGGTGATCCAGTCAATGTGGTCGCCCGCCATCACGGCAGTGAAAGCACAGGGTATCCCTTGCGTTTACCAGCCGCTCAAGGAAGGCTACCGGTCATGGGGCGGCGGTCTTGGCTTGTCGGCGAACCTGTCGGGGATCGAGCTGGACGCGGCTTACGAATACATCAACTGGTATATCTCGGGCTGGACGGGCGGGTATCTGATGCGGCAGGGCTATTATTCGGCGGTGCCCGAAACCTCCAAGGAGTTCATGTCCGAAAACGAATGGGGTTACTGGTATCTGGGCCAGCCCGCGACGGGCGACATCACCAGCCCTACGGGTCAGAAACTGGCCAGCGCCGGCGATGTGCGCGACGGCGGGTCTTATGAGGAACGGATGGGCGCGGTTGCCTGCTGGAATTCCGTCATGGACGAAAACCAGTACATGGTGCGCAAGTGGAACGAATTCATCGCCGCCTGATCTGAACCCTGGTCCGTCCTGAAAGGGGCGGGCCCACCCTTCATTCAAAGAGAGTTTCATGGCGCTTTCCCGTTCCAACACGGCGACAGGCTGGCTTCTGGCATCACCGCTGACCCTGGTCCTTGCGTTCTTTCTGGTGCTGCCGGTCATCAAGATCGTCATCGTCAGCTTCTGGGGAGCCACCGAGTTTTCGATCTATCCGGCCTTCGAGTTTGACAATTACCGCTTCCTGTTCGGTTCGGCTGTCACCTGGCAGGTGTTCGGAACGACGTTTCGCTATGCGTTCATCACCTGGGCGCTGACGCTGGGTATCGGCTTTACAGTGGCATATTTTCTGGCCTTCCACGTTCGCACGCTGACGTGGCAGATCACGCTGGCCTTGATCTGCACGGTGCCGTTCTGGACGTCGAACATCATCCGCATGATCTCGTGGATTCCGTTTCTGGGCCGCAACGGCATTGCCAATTCGTCGCTGCTGTCGATGGGTGCCATTGATCAGCCGCTGGAGTGGCTGTTGTTTTCCGATTTTTCGGTGCTGCTCACGTTTGTGCATGTGAACACGTTCTTCATGATCGTGCCGATCCTGAACTCTCTGCTGCGCATTGACAAATCACTGATCGAGGCAGCGCGCGATGCGGGCGCCACCGGCCCACAGATCTTGTGGAACGTGATCCTGCCACTGGCAAAGCCCGGCATCATGATCGGCACGATCTTCGTGCTGACACTGGTGATGGGCGATTTTGTCACGGTGCGGTTCATGTCGGGCAGCCAGTCGGCCAATGTCGGGCGGCTGATTTCTAACGACGTCGGGCTGCTGCAGTATCCATCGGCGGCGGCGACATCGGTGGTGCTGTTGTGCACGGTGCTGATCGTTGTTGCCGGCCTGTTGCGGCTGGTCGATATCCGCAAGGAACTGTGATGGAAAAGCGCCCGCGTTCCTTTTACATCCTTGCCGCCTTCTTCGGGCTTTATGTGCTTTTCCTCTATGGCCCGACGATCACCATCGGCATCCTGTCATTTCAGGGGCCGGGGGGCGGGCTGACCTTTCCGATGCGCGGTGTCAGCCTGCACTGGTATGACCAGTTGTTCCGGCAGCAGGCGGTGGGGGATATCTGGGGCGCGTGGCGGCGCAGCGTGGCATTGGGGCTGATGGTCATGGTAACGACGGTGGTCGTATCGACCATGGGGGGCCTTGCGTTCCGCAAGCGGTTCCGTGGATCGACGGTGCTGTTCTATCTGATCATCACCAGCCTCACGATCCCGTCAATCCTGATCTCGCTGGGGGTCGGGCTGATCTTTTCGCAATCCGGAATGGATGTGCATTGGGCGACAAGCGGCTTTGGCGCGCAACTGACGTGGACTCTGCCTTTCGGTCTTCTGATCATGTTCGCGGTCTTTAACCGCTTTGACAAAAGCTATGAGGAGGCCGCCCGCGATCAGGGGGCAACGAACTGGCAGGCGATGCGCCATGTGGTGCTGCCGATCATCGCGCCAAGCCTGATCGGGGTGGCGCTGTTCGGGTTCACGCTGTCTTACGATGAATTCGCACGCACGCTTCTGACCGCGGGCAGCTATAACACGCTGCCGCTTGAGATTTTCGGGATGACAACCAACGTCACCTCGCCGGTGCTTTACGCACTGGGCACGCTGACGACCCTCTTTTCGCTTTTGGTGATCGGGCTGTGTCTGGGCTTTGTGCTGTGGTCGCGGCAGCGGCAGGCACGGGCAGGGTCAGATGCGGGCAAGGGGATGGTATGATCGTGATCATCAATCCAAACAGCACCGTGTCGATGACCGAGTCGATGCTTGTGACGGCGCGCGATGCCTGCCCGGATCATCGGATCGAGGCATGGACATCGCATGACGGTCCGCCCGCCATTCAGGGCCGCGACGATGGCGATGCCTGCGTGCCACCCCTGCTGAAGCTGGTTGCACAGGCGTCGGATCAGGGTGCCCGCGCCATCATCATCGGTTGCTTTGACGATACTGGGCTGGAGGCAGCGCGCGCGGTTTCGGCCTGTCCGGTCATCGGGGTCGGTCAGGCGGCGTATCATCTGGCCGCGCTGGCAGGCGGGCGGTTTTCGGTTGTCACGACACTGGATGCATCAGTTCCCGTACTGGCCGGGAACATTGCCGCTTATGGCCTTGGTGGAAGCCTTGGCAGGGTCCGGGCGTCAGGCGTTCCGGTTCTGGCACTGGAAACGGACCATGCGCGTGCTGCTGCACGGGTGCTGGACGAAATCCGCGCAGCGCAGCGCGAGGACGGGGTGGCCTCGGTTGTGCTGGGCTGCGCCGGAATGTCCCATATCCCGGCGATGGCGGGGCCGGATATTGCCGTGCGTCTGATCGACGGGGTGCGCGCGGCAACCCGGTTTGGCGGATTGTTTTGACCGAAGATGCCATAAGTGGGGCCTGCGCGGTTGTCGCGGCCTATCTGGAACGCTCGATGATCCCCGATCCCGCCGGGGCGGCCGCCCTTGTGGCCCCCGCACTGAAGATCACCTTCACCGGCTGTCGCCGCTTTTCAGCCCCGGCACAGGCCACGGCGTTCAACGCCATGCGCTATCTTTGGGTGAAGAAGCGGCCCGGGCGGATGGATGCGGCGCTTGATGCGGCCACGGGCGATGTGCGGGTCTACAACACCGGGTATCTGTATGGTGCCTGGCCGGACGGCACAGAATTTGACGGCAACCGCTACATGGACACGTTCGTGGTGCGGGACGGCCTGATCGTGGAAACGCAGGTCTGGAATGACAGCGCAGAATGGCTTTTGGAACGCGCCGGTCTGGCCGAGGCACCGCTGTGACGCTGGCCGGGCATGGCCGGTATGATTACGCGCCGATCACCGACCGGCCCGCCTTTGAATGGCCCGAAGGTCGCAGGCTTGCCGTCTATCTTGGGGTCAATCTGGAACATTTTGCCTTTGGCGAAGGGCTGGGCGCGGAGCTGGCCCCTGGCGGTCCGCAGCCCGATATCCTGAACTTTGCGTGGCGTGACTATGGCAACCGGGTCGGGGCTTGGAGGCTGTTGCAAATGCTTGACGCACTGGATCTGCCCGCAACCGTTCTGCTGAATTCGGCGCTTTGTGACCATGCCCCCGCCCTTGTCGCCGCTCACTGCGCCCGGGGGGATGAGATTGCGGGCCACGGCGTCACCAACTCCGAACGCCAAGGCACACTGGACGACGCGGCAGAAGCGGCGCTGATCGGGCAGGCCACGGCGGTCATCATGGCGATGCAAGGCCGGGCACCCGAGGGCTGGCTCAGCCCGTGGATCGCGGAAAGCCGCGCCACGCCCGACCTTTTGCGACAGGCCGGATATTCCTATACCCTGAACTGGTGCATGGACGATCAGCC
>JBGSRQ010000021.1:0-8059 GCA_041737515.1 Rhodobacterales bacterium
CGGCCTCGGCCGGAATGCCCTGTGCGGCAAGCGCGCGCGCGCAGTTCCGCCACGCGGCAACGGTTCCCAATCTTGGCAGCGCAATCACGCGCATCACAGCAGACGCAGTTGTTCCGGTGCGGGTGCAAAGCGCTGCCGCAAACGGTCGTCATCGGGCAGGGCGCGCGGGCTCCAACCCGGCAGGGTGATGAACGGCTGGGCGTGCCGCAACACGCAGCCGATGCGCACAAGGTCTTCGTAACGGATCGTCCGATGCCGGCGTGCATCCACAATGCGCTGAACCGACCGGGTGCCAAACCCCGGCACCCGCAGCAAAACCTCTTTCGGGGCCGTGTTCACATTGACCGGAAATATCTGCCGGTGTGCCAGTGCCCATGCCAGCTTGGGGTCAATCTCCAGGTCCAGCATACCCGTCGGAGGTGCGATTTCGTCAGCATCAAAACCGTAAAACCGCATCAGCCAATCGGCTTGATAAAGCCTGTGTTCGCGCTGCAATGGTGGTGCCACAAGGGGCAGGCGGGCAGACGCATCTGCGATCGGCGAGAACGCGGAATAGTAAACCCGGCCCAGACGGTAGGACGCGTAAAGCTGCGACGATTGTGCCAGTATCTGCGCATCATTGGCCGCATCCGCGCCCACGATCATCTGGGTTGATTGGCCAGCGGGCGCAAACCGCCGTGCCTTGGTGCCGCGGTGCGAGGTTTCGGCTGCCGCCTCGCGTCGCGCGCGCACATCAGCCATTGCGCGGCGGATGGTTTGAGCCGATTTTTCCGGGGCCAGGGTTTCCATTGCCTGTTCGGTCGGCAATTCCACGTTGATGGACAGGCGATCCGCCCATCGTCCCGCCTCTTCGATCAGTTCGGGGGCCGCGTCGGGAATGGTTTTCAGATGGATGTAGCCGCGAAAATTCTCTTCTTCGCGCAACGTCCGGGCGATTCGGACCATATCCGCCATCGTGTCATCGGGCGACCGGATGATCCCCGATGACAGGAACAGGCCTTCGATATAGTTCCGCCGATAAAATTCGATGGTCAGGCGCACCACCTCTTCCACCGAAAACCGCGCCCGTTCGACCCGGCTGGACGCCCGGTTGATGCAATAGACACAGTCATAGATGCAGAAGTTCGTCATCAGGATTTTCAGCAACGAGATACAGCGGCCATCCGGCGCGTAAGCGTGACAGATGCCGCTGCCGCCCGAAGATCCAAGACCGGAGCCATCGCGGGAGTGCCGCCGCTCGCCCCCGGATGAGGCGCAGGAGGCGTCGTATTTCGCGGCATCTGCCAGAAGCGCCAGCTTTTCGGTGAGGGTGCGTTTTACCATGAGTTCACTATATGTTCCGATTCGCGGAAGTTCAAACCCCAAGCTGTCGCTGCGACATTTTTGGCAAGATTCTGGAACGCTTGCGGCCATAGACATTCAAGGCGCTATGTCGGCCGCCTGACCGGGTGCTGGAACGATGGAAGCGCACGAAAAATGCAAAATCCGGGGCAACCAAATGCCCAGGGTCCGCGTTGCAATGCGTAGGGTGGGTTCCGATCCGGCCGTGACAGGGCAAGACGCCCGGTCCTGAGTCACATCGGCAGGATGAACAGAAGATGACGTCAGCACAACTCATTCGCGCGGCTGAGGCCTTATTCGTCGCGCGGATGCCGGTTTCGGCCCACGCGTGTCTGCACGGTGCAGACCGGTGGGAATGGGTCTGCGTGCTGCCGACCGGTCCGGGCACTGCCCGAAGGTTCACGAATGATCGTGGGCTGCCGTGGCCGCGCCCTCTTTCGTGTCCGGCCCGGAGCCCATGGTTTCAACAAAAAGGATTGCTCATTTGATCGCTGTGCCGGATGACGTTGCACCGCTTCTTGCGCTTGGACTGATCGCAGGGCTGTTTGTCCTTTTCGTGCTGGAGCGGTACCCGCCCGAGGTTGCGGCAAGCGGCGTCGCGGCCCTGTTTCTGATCTTTGGTCTGGTCAAACCTGACGCGGCACTCGCGGCGTTCTCAAACCCCGCGCCTTTGACGATTGCCGCGATGTTCGTCATTTCAGGCGCTCTGGTGCGGACCGGGATGCTGGATGCGCTGGCGGGTCTGTTGATGAAGGCGGCCGAAACGTCGCCGAAACTGGCGCTGGCTGGATTTGTGCTTGGCACGATGGCGGTGTCGGCCATCGCCAACAATACTCCGGTCGTTCTTGTCCTGATCCCGGTCGTCATCCGGCTGTCGCAACAGTTCGGCATCGCCGAGACGCGCACTCTGATCCCGCTGTCCTATATAGCCATTCTGGGCGGCACGCTGACACTGGTGGGAACCTCGACCAACCTGCTGGTTGCAGGCGTTGCGGCAAGCGAAGGCATGGAGCCGTTCTCGATTTTTGACGTGACGCCCGTGGGACTGGTTGTGGCAAGTGTGGGTGTGGTGTCCCTGATGATACTTGGCCCCTATCTGCTGCCCAACCGGGGGTCGGACGGGCTGTCGCGGACCGTTGACGATCCGATCTATCTGACCGAACTCCGCATCGCCCCGACCTTTGTGGGTATCGGCAAGGCCATCAAGGATATTGCCGTGCTGAACAGAGTCGGGGTCGAACTTGTGGCCTTGCGCGAACAGGGACAGTTGCGGCGTGCCGACCTGCCCGAAACCATTCTGGCGGACGGCATGACATTTGTTGCGCGTGCCGACATGCCAGAGTTGCTGACGCTGAAGGAAACCGAAGGCATCATCATCGGGGTTTATCGCGGCAATCTTCGCACGCCTCCGGACGACGATCTGATCGTCGGTCAGGCCATGGTCAAGCCGTCGCGGCGCAAGTCCGAGGGCCGGATCGCCTCGATCGGGCTTTTGCAGGGCGACGGCATGCGCATTCTGGCGGCATATCGCCCCGGTCATCAGTTCGGCCCCGATCTGCAGCGCGCCACGTTGCGTCCAGCGGATGTTCTGTTGCTTGAAGGCACCAGGGATGGCTTTGGAAAGCTGGAACGTTCGGCCGATCTGGTGCCACTTGGGTTGCCGCAGGCCCGATCGTATCGGCGCAGCCACGCGCCGCTGACCGCATTTGCGCTTTTGGCGGTGGTGGCGCTTGCAGCGTTGGGAGTGGCTGATATCGCCATTCTGTCGCTGATCGCCGTTGCGGGCCTGCTGGTCACCCGGTGCCTTGACAGCGACGAAGCGTGGGAATTTCTGGACGGCGGAATTCTGGTGCTGATATTTTCGATGCTGATCATCGGGACGGGCATGCAAAGCACCGGGGCGGTGGCCCTGATTGCCGATCTTGTGGCCCCCCGTCTAAGGGATTTGCCGCCCGTGTTCATGCTGGCTGCGATCTATGTGCTGACCTCGGTCCTGACCGAGATTGTCAGTAACAATGCCGTGGCCATTGTCGTCACACCACTGGCGATCAGCCTTGCCAACAGTATCGGGGTCGACCCCCGACCAATGGTCGTGGCTGTGATGTTTGGCGCCAGCGCCAGTTTCGCAACCCCGATCGGGTATCAGACAAACACCTTGGTCTACGGGGCCGGGAACTATCAGTTTCGGGATTTCCTGCTGATCGGGATTCCGATGAATATCATCGTGGGCGTGGCAAGCGTGCTGATCATTCCGCTAATTTTCCCGTTCTAGCCAGCTTGAGGACGGTGTCGGACGGGCAGACGTGCCGCTTGCCTCTGGCTTCACGATCGCTGCGGGGGCCACCTGCACGATCAACGTGGCGCTGCGGGTGCAGCAGACCGCCCCTCTGCCGGCCCTGGTGGCGGCGCGCGCCAAACCAACCAGACGACCGTGACGGGTGTCGGCGCATTGACGGGCCAGACCCCGGCCACCAATCCGCAACTGACCGACCTGTCAAATTCGGGCACCAACACCGATGCCAACGGCAATGGTCGGGCCAACGAGGCGGATGAGAACAGGCCTGCCCCAGTAGCCCCGGCTTGTGTTCCTGGAACTACCGTGGTCGAGTCCGCCGACAAGAGCGCCATTTCCAACCCGGTGCAGCGGGGCGATCAGATGGAGAAGCCAGCCCGCACGGCATCGACCGACAGCGTCGATTTGTTCCCCTGCAAGGTGATGCGGCCCCGGTCCATCACACAGACATGATCTGCAAGATGCCAAGCAAAATCGAAATACTGCTCTACCAGAACAATCGCCATATCGCCGCGCGCTTTGAGGTGCGAGATCACATGGCCGATCTGCTGGATGATGTTGGGCTGAATACCCTCGGTTGGTTCATCCAGCAGCAGAACCTTGGGGCGCATGATCATGGCGCGGGCAATGGCAAGTTGTTGTTGCTGGCCGCCTGACGGATCGCCACCCCGCCGCCGCGCCATGTCTTTCAGAACCGGGAACAGCGTGAAAATCTCGTCCGGGATGTGGCGTTCGGCGCGGGGCAGCACGGCAAAGGCGGTTTCAAGATTTTCCTGCACGGTCAGCAGCGGGAAGATCATCCGCCCTTGCGGCACCACCGAAAGCCCGCGCGTCGCCATATCCTGCGGGCGAAGGCGCGGCAGATCTTCCCCGGCCAGCCGGACCGTGCCGCCCGACCGGGGATGCGTGCCCGCCAGTGCCTTGAGAAAACTGGTCTTGCCCACGCCATTGGTGCCCATGATGCAGGTCACCTCGCCCGCACGGGCCGCAAAATCCACTCCGTGCAGGATCTGCGAGCCGCCGTAGTGCAGGGTCAGGCCTTTTGTCTCCAGCATCGGCATATCCTGGATAGGTGCATCGACCATCATCCGCGTCCCAGATAAACGTCGATCACCATCGGGTCCCTGGTCACATGATCAAGGCTGCCCTCGGCCAGCACGCGGCCTTCGTGCAGCACCGTCACGCGGCAATTCAGGCGACGCACGAAATCCATGTCATGCTCTACCACCACCACCGCGCGGGTCTTTGCCATATCGACCAGCATCGCTGTGGTGCGTTCACGTTCGGCCAGTGTCATTCCCGCAGCAGGTTCATCAACCAGCAAAAGTCGCGGTTCCTGCGCCAGCAGCATCGCTATTTCAAGCCATTGCTTCTGGCCGTGGCTCAACTCGCCGGCCTTGCGGCGCAGATGGTCGGTCAGCCCGACCTCGGCGGCCAGCGCGGCAACCCGGTCACGCGATCTGTCCGACAACGCAAACTGCAGCGCGGCAATCGGACCGCGCCGCGATTTGGCGGCAAGCACAAGGTTTTCGGCCACGGTCTGATCCTCGAACACCGTGGGGCGCTGGAACTTGCGGCCGATCCCGGCGCGGGCGATCTGTGCCTCGGAGAGTTTGAGCAACGAAACCGACCGTTCGCCCCATGTCACACTGCCGCTGTCAGGGCGGGTCTTGCCGGTCACAATATCCATGAAGGTGGTCTTGCCGGCCCCGTTCGGACCGATCACCGCACGCAGTTCGGCGGGGCCGATGGAAAACGACAGATTGTTGATCGCGCGGAAGCCGTCGAATGTTACCGACACGCCCGATACCTCCAGAAGGGCGGTCATTTCGTGGCCTCCCGTTCCTGGAATGATCCGTCATCGGGGCCAAGCGGCGCGCCGTGGCGCGCAGGCGCAAAACGCCCCTGCCACAGATCGAACAAACCGCCGATGCCTTTGGGGGCGAACAGCGTGACCGCGACGAAAGCAAGGCCCAGCAGCACCAGCCACCAATCCACCCAGGTGATGACATAGACCCCCAGATCGACTGAAGGCGCACGCCCGCCGGTGAACCAGCTTGAAAGCAGCGACACCAGCGCAGCGCCGATCACCGCGCCGTAAAGCCGCCCCCGGCCCCCGATGGCCACCCAGACTGCCAGATAGATCGACGCAATCGGGGCCAATTCCGCCGGGTTGATGCTGCCCGCCTGCGGATAGTACAGCGCCCCCGCCAGCCCGCACAGAACCGCCGTGCCCGCAAAGACGAACAGCTTGTATCCCTCCACCGGGTAACCCAGAAACCGCACCCGTGCCTCGACATCACGGATGGCGCGCAGAACCGACCCGAACTTGCCCGAGGTGGCCCATGACAGCAGCAGATAGGTGAGCCCCAATGCTGCGCCGGACGCCCAGAAGAACCAAAGCGACACGCGGTCTTGCCCGGTGCCACCCAGCCCCGGCAGATTCTGCAACCCCGACAGCCCGTTGTTGCCGCGCAACCCTGTGTCGTTCTGGAACAGGTACAGCGACAGGGCCAGCGTCATCGCCTGCGTCAGGATTGACAGATAAACCCCCGTCACGCGTGAGCGGAACGCAAGCCAGCCGAACGCCAGCGCAAGCAACCCCGGCACCAGCACCACCAGCGCCAGTTGTGCGGGCAGCGAATGGGCAAAGGTCCAGATCGCAGGCATGTCGGATGATCCGACCACACCGAAAATCTGCGTCGCCACCCCCTGCGCCAACTCGGCGGCGGTCGGCGGAATCGGGTCCGAAGCCAGTGCGCGCAGCACAATCTCTTCGGTCCGGGCATACATCAGCCATTGCCCGATCATATAGCCGCCAAGCGCGAAAAACGCCATGTGGCCCAAGGACAGGATGCCGGTATAGCCCCAGACCACATCCATCGCCAAAGCCGCCAGACACAGGCACAGCGTCTTGCCCAAAGTCTTGATAAAGCTGGTGGATACCACGTCCATCCCGAATACGGGCGAAAGCAGCGTCACGATCAGACAGAACGCGGCAAGCAAAGCAAGAAACCATCCAACCGACGGATTGCGTGCCAGAAAGCTGCGCGATTCAAAGGCGTTCGGGGGTGCGTTCATGGTCTCAATCCCCCGCCGCGCGTCCACGCAGGGCAATGATGCCACGCGGACGCACCTGAATGAACAGGATGATGAACAGGATCATGTAGGTCTGTGCGGCCAATGTGTTGGACGGGTTCAGAAACTCGATCGCTTTTTGCAGCGATCCGATCATCGTGGCCCCCGCCAGCGTGCCCCAGATGTTGCCGACCCCGCCCACCACAACCGTCATGAACGATTGCACGATGTAATCGGTCCCAAGCTCTGACGTGACCTTGGCGAACAGGCCGATGGCCACGCCCGCGATGCCCGCAATCCCGGATCCGATGCCGAAGGTCAGCATGTTGATGCGGTCGGGGTTGATACCCATGCTGGCGGCCATCGCGGGGTTCTGCGTCACCGCACGCACCTCAAGACCCAGCCGGGTGCGGCGCATCAGCCAGACAAAGAACGCAAGAAACGCCATTGCCAGCAGGAAAATCGCAATGCGGATATAGCTGACCGACACCACATCGTTGAACGACAAAGCCCCGTCCAGCCACCCCGGAGCGGTCAGCGGGCGGGCCTGCGTGCCGAACACGTTTTTCAGGATCTGCTGGATCGCGATCGAAATGCCGAATGTCGCGAGCAGCGTTTCCAGCGGGCGTTTGTAAAGGTGACGGATCACCAGCCGTTCCATCGCCACACCCGCGCCAAAGGTCACCGCAAAGGCCAACGGCAGCGCGATCAGGATTGAAAGGGTCAGGTCGGGCACGAAAAGCTGCACGACGTAGCCGGTATAGGCGCCCAGCGTGATGAACTCGCCATGTGCCATGTTGATCACCCCCATCACGCCAAAGGTGATCGCCAGCCCGATGGCCGCCAGAAAGTAGATCGAGGCCAGCGACAGCGCATCAAGGCCAAGATCGGCTGCCTGCATCGCGCCCAGTGAAAACGAGATGCGGCCAAGCGCGGCACTTGCCGCGGTGGTGATTGCGGGGTCAGGCTCGGCATAGATTTCGAAGAACGAATTGGCCTGCAGGGCGGCGGCGGCAACTTCGTCATCAGTGGCGGCGGCAGGCACGGTGCCCGCCTCTTCCAGGCCAGTATAGGCAAGGTCGCGCGACACCTGCTGCGACAGATCGGCAAGCGGAATACCCGCAACGCGGCCATCGACGATGTTGGCAGCTAGGGCTGCCTTTTGCGCCTGCCGGTCCAGCCTTGCGGGGGCAATATCTGCGGCGGTCAACAGGGCATATGCCTCATCCTTGGTCAGATCGCGGCCCACGCGCAGGGTTCTTGCGATGTTGGCACCGGGGGGCGGCGCCGCGGCTGCGATGCGGCTGGAGGCGACAAGCGGTGTCAGCGCGGCGCGCAGGTCAAGCC
>JBGSRQ010000028.1:0-15121 GCA_041737515.1 Rhodobacterales bacterium
GGGCCTCGGCCCCGAAGGCGCCGCCGTCATGGGCGCGCAATTCCCCGCCGGCCATGAAGACCCGGTTCGCCGTGCCGCCCACCAGCGTCTGGGCCACGACCAGCGAGTTGGTCACGACCAGCAGTTCCCGGTGCCCCCGCAGCGCCTGCGCGACATAGGCCGTGGTCGAGCCGACATCGAGAAACAACGAGGTTCCATCCGGGATCAGCGCCGCCAGCCCTGCCGCCACGCGGCGCTTTGCCTCGGGGTTCTGCGCAAAGCGCTGCGCGAAGGTCGGCTCGGCCACCCATTCACGAAGGTAGACCCCTCCGTGAACCTTGGTCACCAGGCCGCGGTCCTCGAGTCGCTTGACGTTGCGGCGGATCGTCTCCTCGGTCACGCCCAGGCGCCGGGAGAGATCGAGGATGCGCCCGGTGCCGGTCTCGCCCAGCACGTCGAGAATCTCTCTTTCCCGCTGTCGCGACGGGCCTTGTATCGGCTCTCCCAGCATCCTCTCTCCCCGCCTGACCTGCGCGGCAGATGCTGGCCCATGTGGCACCGGAACGCAATGGACACGCGGCCTTGCCCGCAAAACCAACGAGAAACCCACACAATCCCACATCAAGCGCGTTTTCTGTTTGACAGATGTGGGATTCGCGCTCAGCTTTGACCTTGAGAGCCGGACAACCTGTTCCTTGAAGACCAAGACGGCAACAACCAGTACGGGCGGATATTGTTCGGTGTCGTTTTTCCCGGTTCTCGCAAGTCTGCGTACGAAGGTGATCGAGTAGATGGTCAGCGAACGCGTCACGGGACGCTCCGGAACGCATGCGATGGTCGAATGTCCCAGGCCACGCATACGGTTTCCAGATCGTCTCCGGCACCGGCAGCCAACTCCCCCGGCGGCCGGTGCCCACTTGATGTGGTCCGGGATAGGCGACATGCCGATGGACAAGCCGTTTACCGTCTTGGTCGGGGCCTCTTGCTGCGGTCGTCACAGGTCGATCGCGACATGAGCCCGCTTGACCGGATTCTCGCGCTGCCAATCTGGCAGGGCAAGGTGCGGGCGCAGCCGCTGGACGGCGGCATCACAAATGTGAACTTCCGGGTTCAGGATGACCTGCGTCGCGCCGTGGTGCGGGTGGGCGCCGATATTCCGGTGCATCAGGTGATGCGGTTCAACGAACTTGCCGCCAGCCGCGCGGCCTTTGCGGCAGGCGTGTCGCCCGAGGTTTTGTATCACGCGCCCGGCGTGCTGGTGATCGAGTACATCGACGGGCGCACGCTGGCGGCAAATGACATCGCGCAGGATGCGATGCTGGAACAGGCCGTCCCGCTGATTGCCCGCGCGCACCGCGAAATTCCGCGCCATTTGCGGGGGCCTGCGCTGGTGTTCTGGGTGTTTCATGTGATCCGCGACTATGCCGGGTCCTTGCGCGATGGCGGCAGCGCTTATGCGGCACAGTTGCCGGGCCTGCTGGCCGAGGCGGAAAAGCTGGAAACGGCCGTCGGCCAGATTGACCTGGTGTTCGGTCACAATGACCTGTTGCCCGCGAATTTCCTGCATGACGGCAGCCGCCTGTGGCTGATCGACTGGGATTACGCAGGTTTCAATTCGCCGCTGTTTGATCTTGGCGGCCTTGCTGCCAACAACGGATTGTCCGAAGGGCAGGAGGCGCGGATGCTTTCGGCCTATTTCGACCGGATGCCCGACGCGGGCCAGTGGCGCAGATACCGCGCAATGAAGGCCGCATCGGCCTTGCGCGAAGCTGTCTGGTCGATGGTGTCGGAACTTCATTCCGATCTGGATTTCGACTATGCCGCCTACACCGCCGCCAACCTTGCGACCTATCGGCGGGCCTATTCCAATTTCCTGCAAAGCTGAGGGCATGATGGCTGATCTTCCCACCACCGCGAAAGCCGTTGTCATCGGCGGCGGGATTGTTGGCTGCTCCACCGCGTACCACCTTGGGAAACTGGGCTGGACCGACACCGTGCTGCTGGAGCGCAAGAAGCTTACGTCGGGCACAACCTTCCATGCGGCCGGGCTGGTGGGGCAGTTAAGAACCTCGGCCAACATCACGCAATTGTTGGGATATTCGGTCGAGCTTTACAAGAAGCTGGAGGCGGAGACCGGCCTGCAGACCGGCTGGAAGATGAACGGCGGTCTGCGCCTTGCCTGCAACGCCGAACGCTGGACCGAAGTGAAGCGGCAAGCCACCACAGCGCATTCCTTCGGGCTTGAGATGCACCTTCTGACCCCGAAGGAGGCGCAGGATCTGTGGCCCCTGATGACGATCGACGATCTGGTGGGCGCGGCGTATCTTCCGACCGACGGTCAGGCCAACCCATCCGACATCACCCAATCGCTTGCACGCGGTGCGCGGATGGCGGGGGTGAAGATCTTCGAGGATACGCCGGTTCTGCGCATCATCGTTGAGGATGGCCGCGTTCGCGGTGTGCAAACGCCACAGGGCACAATCGAGTGCGAAAAGGTCGTGCTGTGCTGCGGCCAGTGGACCTGCGCGCTTGCGGCAACGGTGGGGGTGAACGTGCCCCTGATCTCGGTCGAGCATCAGTATATGGTGACGGAACGGATCGAGGGCGTGACATCGGGCCTTCCCACCCTGCGTGACCCCGACCGCCTGACCTATTGGAAGGAAGAGGTTGGCGGCCTGGTTTGGGGCGGCTATGAGCCAAACCCGAAACCCTGGGCGCAGAACGGCATCCCCGAGGGGTTCCATTTCGAATTGCTGACAAGCGACTACGATCACTATTCGCAGTTCATGGAAAATGCCATCGCCCGCGTTCCGGCGCTGGAACAGGCGGGCGTCAAGCAACTGATCAACGGGCCGGAAAGCTTTACCCCCGATGGCAATTTCATTCTGGGCGAGGCACCTGAACAGCCCGGCATCTTCATCGGCGCGGGGTTCAATGCCTTTGGTATCGCTTCGGGCGGCGGGGCTGGCATGGCGTTGGCCGAATGGGTAGCCACGGGCGAAGCCCCCTATGACCTTTGGCCGGTCGATATCCGTCGCTTTGGCCGGGTGCATGGCTCTGTCGATTGGGTCCGCGCCCGCACGGTTGAGGCCTATGGCAAGCACTACACCATCGCCTGGCCGTCCGAGGAAATGCAATCGGCCCGGCCCACCCGACGCTCACCGCTTTACGCGCATCTGGCGCAGGCAGGCGCGTGTTTCGGCGAAAAGCTGGGATGGGAGCGGCCGAACTGGTTCGCCGACCTTGCCGCGGGAGAGGTCGTGCGGGATGTTTACAGCTATGGCCGCCCCGGCTGGTTTGATGCGGTGGCTCGTGAACATCAAGCCTGCCGCGCGGCGGCGGTGCTGATCGACCAGACGTCGTTTGCGAAGTTCACGCTGAAGGGTGCGGATGCTGCCGCAACTCTTAACCAGATTGCAGCGGGGAATGTGGATCGCGCGATTGGCAGCCTGACCTATACCCAGATGCTGAACGACCGGGGCGGGATCGAATGTGATCTGACGGTCGTGCGCATTGCGGCGGACGAGTTCTACATCGTCACCGGCACCGGCTTTGCGACGCATGATTTCAACTGGATCGCGCGGGGGATACCTGCGGGGGCGAAGGCGGCGCTTGTCGATGTCACGTCCGCATCGTCGGTCCTGTCGCTGATGGGGCCGCGCGCGCGGGACATTCTGGGTGCCGTAAGCCCCGATGATCTGGGCAATCCGGGCTTCCCCTTTGGCACCGCCAGGCAGATTTCGGTCGCGGGGTGTCCGGTGCTGGCGCTTCGCGTCACCTATGTGGGAGAGCTGGGGTGGGAGTTGCACATGCCCACCGATGTGGCGGTTACGGTCTATGAGGCCTTGATGGCCGCAGGCGCGCCGTTGGGTCTGGTGAACGCAGGCTACCGCGCGATTGAAACACTGCGACTGGAAAAGGGCTACCGTGCCTGGGGCGCAGACATCGGGCCTGACCATACCCCGGTCGAGGCGGGGCTTGTCTGGGCCTGCAAGATGAAATCGGGCATGGCTTTCCGGGGCCGGGATGCGCTGGCAGCACAACTTGAGGGCGGCGTCAAAAAGCGGCTGGCGGGCTTTGTGGTGGATGACCCTTCGGTGGTGCTTCTGGGGCGCGAGACGATTTACCGCGACGGCGCGCGGGTCGGCTGGTTGTCGTCGGGCGGATTCGGTCACACGTTGGGCCTGCCCATCGGTTACGGCTATGTGCGCTGCGCCGATGGTGTGGATGACGCCTTCGTGCGCGCGGGGCGATATGAACTGGAAGTTGCCTCTGAACGCGTTCCGGCCCGCATACAGATGGAGCCGTTCCACGACCCTGAAAACCGCAGGGTGAAAAGCTGACGTTCGCGGCGAGCCGCGCCCGCGAATCCCGGTATCTGCACCACAAGACCGAAGTCCGGCACAGGGTTTGATCCTGCTTTCGCGGCGCGCATGTTGGCGGCCAGCGGCGTCGGAAATTGCATTGCCTTTCAGATTTTTGCCATACGGTAAAGTTTATTTACCAATTGCCCGATCCCGAACCACCCGCTATAGTCCGCAAACGTGAAGTGAAGGGGACGTTTCGTGCAGACATTTCGTGCTTGCGCGATGTGTCTTATCTTCTTGTGTTCGGAGGAACGCGAGGGGAAGATCGGAACGGCGAAAGACAAAGCCGCGCTTGGAGCGGCAACACTCTGGGAGGAGAAAACATGACTGACAAAATTCTCGGCCGCAGGTCGTTTCTGAGGAACACCGCGATGCTGGGCGGCGCGACCGCCGGTATTCTGGCGGCCCCTGCGGTTCTGGCGCAGGCACCCCTGGTAATGAAGATGCAAACCTCGTGGTCGGCGTCCGATATCTGGATGGATTTCGCGCGCCAATACACCATCCGCGTCGAGGAAATGTCGGGCGGCCGTCTGAAGATTGACCTTCTGCCCGCCGGTGCGGTTGTGGCTGCGTTTCAGGTCATGGACGGCGTCAGCGACGGGGTGATCGACGGTGCCCACTCGGTTTGCTCGTATTGGTATGGCAAGCACAAGGGCGCGTCGCTGTTCGGCACGGGGCCGGTTTTCGGCGGATCAGCCACGACCATGCTGGCTTGGTTCTACAACGGCGGCGGTCAGGCGCTTTATGACGAACTGACGCAGAACATCCTTGGTCTGAACGTGCAGGGCTTCCTTGGCTTTCCGATGCCCGCGCAGCCCCTTGGCTGGTTCAAGGGTGAAGTCAACACGGTGGCCGATCTTCAGGGCCTGAAGTATCGCACCGTTGGCCTTGCCGCGGACCTGATGCAGGGTCTTGGAATGTCGGTCGCCCAGCTTCCGGGTGGCGAGATCGTGCCGGCGATGGAGCGTGGCGTGATCGACGCGTTCGAGTTCAACAACCCGTCGTCGGACAAACGTTTCGGCGCGCAGGACGTGGCCAAGAACTATTACCTTTCGTCCTATCACCAGGCGTCCGAGCAGTTCGAGTTCATCTTCAACAAGGATTTCTTCTCTGATCTTGAACCCGATCTTCAGGCGATCCTGAAGTATGGCGTCGAAGCGTCGGCCACGTCGAACACGGGCCTCGCACTCGACAATTACTCGGCAGACCTGCAGGCGCTGATCAACGAAGATGGCGTCACCGTGCGCCGGACCTCGAAAGAGATCCTGAGCGCCGAGATCGAGGGCTGGGACAAGCTTATCCCCGGTCTGGAAGAGGACGAGTACATCAAGCGCGTTCTGGAAAGCCAGAAAGCCTGGGTGGAACGTGTCAGCTACTACGAGCTGATGAACTCTGCTGACTTCGCCCTGGCCTACGAGCATTACTTCCCGGGCAAGGTTAAGCTCTAAGTACCGCTTCAACGCTTCCATAGGTTCCGGCGCGCAAGTGCCGGAACCTTTCACACCCAACATGGTGGGGTTCCCCAAATGATCGCTATCATCCGATTTGCCGACGATGTGTCGGCATGGTTCGGCAAGGTGTTCGCCTGGCTGATCGTACTGATGGCCTTTGGCACAGGGTGGAGCGTGTTTTCACGCTATGTGCTGAACAGCCCGCCCGCATGGTCGCTGGATGTGTCGTTCATCAGCTATGGTGCGTTGTTCATGATGGGGGGCGCCTATACCCTTTCGCGCGGCGGCCATGTGCGGGGCGATTTCATCTATCGCCTCTGGCAACCCAAGACGCAGGCCAAGGTGGACCTGATGCTGTATATCATCTTCTTTTTTCCCGGCGTCACGGCACTTGTTCTTGCGGGCTGGAAATATGCGTCCAAAAGCTGGGGCTATGGCGAGGTGTCGATCAACAGCCCGGCCGGTGTGCCGATCTATCAGTTCAAGATGGTCCTCGCCGCCGCAGGCATCCTTCTTTTCATTCAGGGCATCGGCCAGATCTGCCGCTGCCTGCACTGCATCCGCAACAATTACTGGATCACGGCCAATGAGGACGTGTTCGAAACCGAGGATCTTCTGATGCAAAAGGCCATGCAAGCCGAAACCGGGGGCCACGTATGACCGATCCTCAAATTGCGATCATGATGCTGGGGCTGTTCATCATGATGGTGTTCCTCGGCTTTCCGATCGCGTTCACGCTGATGGCGATGGGCATCGGCTTTGGCTATTACGCCTATTATGACGAAGGCCGCATGTGGCGCGCCTTCGACAGGCTTGACGAAACCGCGACATCCTGGGACAGCACGTCGTTATGGTTCGAGGGGTTCTTCAACAACCGCATCTTCGATCTGTTCATAAACCAGACCTATTCGGTGATGTCGAACGAGGTGCTGACAGCGATCCCGCTCTTTCTGTTCATGGGCTACATCGTCGAACGCGCCAATATCGTGGACCGTCTGTTCACCACGCTGAATATCGCGTCCAAGAACGTGCCGGGGTCGATGGGGGTGGCGGCGCTGATCACCTGCGCGCTGTTTGCCACCGCCACGGGCATCGTCGGCGCGGTTGTCACGCTGATGGGCCTTCTGGCGCTGCCCGCGATGCTCAAGGCGCGCTATGATCCGTCATTTGCGGCGGGCATCATCTGTGCGGGCGGCACCCTTGGGATCCTGATCCCGCCGTCGATCATGCTGATCGTCTATGCCGCGGCGTCGGGCGTTTCCATCGTCAAGCTTTACGTCGGCGCGTTGCTGCCCGGCCTGACGCTGGTGGGCCTTTACCTTGTCTATGTCATCGGGCGATCCATCCTGCAGCCTTCGGTCGCCCCGCGCCCGACGGATGAAGAAGTGCCGGATGTGCCGCGGGGCAAGCTTCTGGTCATGGTGATGACCTCGTTCTTTCCGCTGGCGTTCCTGATTCTGGCGGTTCTGGGTTCCATCCTGTTCGGTCTGGCCACCCCGTCCGAAGCGGCCTCGATCGGCGCGCTGGGCGGCATCTTCCTGGCCTTCGCCTACCGGGCGATGACGTGGCAGCGGATGCGCGAAAGCGTCTACCTTACGGTGCGCACAACGGCGATGGTGTGCTGGCTGTTCGTGGGTTCCTACACGTTCAGTTCGGTGTTCAGCTATCTGGGCGGCGAGCAGGTCGTGGCCGAGTTTGTCACCAGCCTGAACCTGTCGCCCCTGATGTTCCTGCTGGTCGCACAACTGATCATCTTCCTGCTGGGCTGGCCGCTGGAATGGTCCGAGATCATCATCATCTTCGTGCCGATCTTCCTGCCGCTTTTGCCGCATTTCGGGATTGATCCGTTGTTCTTCGGCATCCTCGTGGCGCTGAACCTGCAAACGTCATTTCTAACACCTCCGATGGCGATGTCGGCCTATTACCTCAAAGGCATCGCCCCACCCGAGGTCAAACTGACGCAGATTTTCAGCGGGGTGATGCCGTTTCTGGGCTGCGTGTTCATCTGCATGATGCTGATGTATGCGTTCCCGCAAATCGTGTTCTACCTGCCGGAACTTCTTTATGGCAAGTAAGCCGGATACACGGACCCTGCCGCGTGCGGCGGGGTCTGTGCCCATCGTGGCGCTTTCGGCGCTTGAACTGCGCGACCGCATTGCCTCGGGCGAGTTGCCCGCGCTGACGGTGGCCGAAGCCTATCTGGAGCAGGTACGGCTGCGCGAACCGCAGGTGCACGCTTTCGCGTGGTTCGACCCGGGTTTCGTGCTGCATCAGGCGCGTGAAGCCGACCGGTTCCGCGCCACCGGCCGCCCTATAGGGCCGCTGCACGGCGTGCCTGTTGCACTGAAAGACATCATCGACACAGCCCGCATCCCAACCGAAAACGGTGCTGCACTGGACAAGGGCCGGGTTCCCGAAAAGGACGCGGTGATCGTGGCACGCCTGAAGGCGGCAGGTGCCATCATCCTTGGCAAGACTGTCACGACCGAGCTTGCCTATCTGGCGCCGGGGCCGACGACCAACCCCGCGAATGCCGCACATACTCCGGGCGGGTCGTCGCAAGGGTCGGCGGCGGCGGTGGCGGCACATATGACACCCCTTGCGATTGGCACGCAGACCGGTGGATCGGTGATCCGCCCCGCATCGTTCTGCGGCGTGGTGGGGTATAAGCCCACGTTCGGTGCAATCGCCCGCACGGGTATTCTGCCGCAGTCGCAAAGCCTTGATACGGTGGGCATCTTTGCCCGCTCGGTGGAAGATGCAGCACTTCTGGCCGATGTGATTTGCGGTGCCGATGACGGCGATCCGCAGTCTGTCGCGATGCCGTCTCCCCGGCTTCTGGCGACCGCGCAAACCCCGCCCCCGGTGACGCCGACCTTTGCCATGTTGCGCCCCTTTGGCTGGGATCAGGCCGATCCGCAGATGCAGGCGGCCTTTGCCGAACTGACCGAGGCGCTGGGGGACCGCTGTTTCGAGGTGACCCTGCCCGAGGAGTTCTCGCACGGTCTTGCCATGCGCGAGGTGATCAACGCCGCCGAAATGGCCCGCACCTATTTCCGTTATGGCGAGGCGCCCGATCTGCTGGCCCCTGAAACGATCAAGGCGTTGCAGGCGGGCAATGGCATCCTTGCGCGCGACTATCTGGCAGCGCTGGATTGGCAGCGCGTGCTGAACGGCGGGCTGGGCAAGCTTTTTGACCGCGCCGATGCAATCCTGACGCCCGCAGCACTTGGCCCGGCACCTGCGGGGCTGGCAAGCACAGGCAGCCCGTTGTTCAATGGCCTGTGGACACTGATCGGCACGCCCGCGCTGACCCTGCCGCTGTTCGAGGCAGAAGGCGGTCTGCCGATGGGTGTGCAGATGGTGGGCGCGCGACATATGGACGGGCGCTTGCTGCGCAGTGCCCGATGGTTGATGGATTGGGCTCAGGCCCTGAAGGGAGACGCTTGAGATGAGCAAATTTCTCGCCGTTCTGGCATTCGGCTTTCTGGCGGCATTTCTGGGTATTCTGGCCTACCGAGTGCCATCCCCCGATCTGCTGGTCGTGATTGCCCTGGTGCTTGCCCTTGCCGGGTATGACGTGATCACCTCGGCCTGGCGCAAGAAGGACTGAGCCTTGACACGCCCGGTCGTCTGGATACCCCGGCGTCTGTCGGACGCAACTCTGGCACGCGCCCGCGCCAGCTATGATGTGATCGTCAAGCCGGACGATACCCCCGGCACCGCCGCCGAAATCATCGAGATGAGCGGGCGGGCCGATGCGATGATCCCCTGCCACTCTGAACGGTTCAGCGCCGAAGTGGTGGCTCAACTGAAGCCTCGTCTGCGCATTGTGGCCAATCACTCGGTCGGCGTCGATCACTGCGATCTGGCGGCGCTGGCGGCGGCAGGGATCACGGTGACGAACACGCCTGACGTGCTGTCGGATGCGACGGCGGAAATTTCGATGCTTCTGATGCTGGGGGCCGCGCGTCATGCGGTGACGGGCGACCGGCTGGTGCGGCGGGGCGAATGGACATCGTGGAGCCCGTCTTTCATGGTGGGCAAGCAAGTCACCGGCGCGCGTCTTGGCATCGTGGGCATGGGCCGGGTGGGCCGTGCTTTTGCCGCAAGGGCACGCGGGTTCAACATGGACATCCACTATTTCAACCGCACACGCCTGAGCGCCGATCAGGAGCAGGGGGCGACTTTCCACGCCGATCTTGACAGCCTTCTGGCGGTGTCGGATTTCCTGTCGCTGCACTGTCCGGCCACGCCTGACACCCGCAACCTGATGAACGCCGACCGTTTGGCCCGCCTGCCGCAGGGGGCTGTGATCGTGAACACTGCGCGGGGCGCGCTGATTGATGAGGCGGCACTTCTGGCCGCGATCGAAAGCCGCCATCTTTCGGCGGCGGGGCTGGATTGCTTTGTCACTGAACCCGGCGGCAATCCGGTTCTTGCCGGACACGAGAACATCTTCATGTTGCCCCATATCGGCAGCGCCACAGGTCAGACCCGCGATGCCATGGGCTTTCGTGCGCTTGATAATCTGGATGCGTTCTTTGCCGGCAAAACGCCGCGTGACCGACTCTAGCGGAAGACAGCCCAGCGCCAAATGAAAATCGCCGCCGGAACCCGGCGGCGATCTTGTAGTGCAAGACTGGCAGAGATCAGTTCGAAGCCGGCGCTGCCGCATCGGCAGGGGCTGCGGCATCGGCTGCCGGAGCCAGCGATGTGAGGAACGCGTAAACGTCTTCGGCATCCGTGTCGGTCTTGACCTTGAATTGCATCTTGCCGCGCGCCTTGGGGTCGCCCAGATAATCCTTCAGGAAGCCCGACGGATCCTCGACGTATTTGACGAAATGCTCTTCGTCCCATACCAAACCCTTTTCGCCCGCCTGAATCATCGAATCGCCGTATTTGAAGCCTTCGTAGGTGCCTGCCGTGCGGCCAATGACGCCGTAAAGGTTTGGCCCGGTCTTGGCACTGCGACCAGCCAGCACCTTGCCGTCGGCATCGACGACGACGTGGCAGGTCTGGCACTGGTTGAAGACCTTGGCGCCTTTGGCAGCGTCACCCGCGGCGAACACCGGGGCGGCGGCAATCAGGGCAATGGCGGTAAGCGAGGCTAGTCTTTTCGTCATATCATCCTCCGAAACTGACTTCGTAGTGGTGGCAGACCCAAACCGGGCGTGCAAGCATTATGCTACGGCGTGAGATAGCGCGCATCTTTGCCAAAGCGAGGCCAAGGCGTTCACAAGCCGGTCAATATCTGCATCCGAATGCAGCGGACCCGGCGTGATGCGCAGCCGTTCGGTGCCTTTTGCCACGGTCGGATAGTTGATCGGCTGGACGTAAATGCCCCAGTCTTCCATCAGGATATCGCTGATCATGCGGCATTTCACAGGATCGCCGATCATCACCGGAATGATATGGCTTTCGTTGGGCAGATGCGGAATTCCCGCCCGGTCCAGCTTTGCGCGAACTTTTGCCACCCTGTCGCGTTGCGCCAGCCGTTCGGTATCGGACGCCTTGAGGTGGCGAATCGACGCCGCCGCCGCCGCGGCAATCGCCGGGGGCAGGGCCGTCGTGAAGATGAAGCCCGAGGCGAAAGACCGGATGAAATCGCACATCACGGCCTTGCCGGTGATATAGCCGCCGACAACGCCAAAGGCCTTGCCCAGCGTGCCCTCGATCAGGTCGATCCGGTGGGCCAGCCCCTCCCGCTCGGTGACACCGCCGCCATGCGCGCCGTACATGCCCACGGCATGCACTTCGTCGATATAGGTCATCGCGCCATGCGCTTCGGCCACTTCGACAATTTCGCGGATCGGGGCCACGTCACCGTCCATCGAATAGACCGATTCAAACGCCACAATCTTGGGTCGGTCGCCCACAGCATGCAGCTTGCGGTCAAGATCGCGCCAGTCGTTGTGCTTCCAGATCACCTTGTCGGCGCGGGAATGGCGCACGCCTTCGATCATGCTGGCATGGTTTCCGGCGTCAGACAGGATCACCGCATTCGGAATGCGGCTGCCAAGCGTGGACAGAGCCGCCCAGTTCGACACATAGCCCGAGGTGAACAGAAGGGCCGCCTCCTTGCCGTGCAGTTGGGCAAGTTCCGCTTCCAGAAGCATATGGTGATGCGCGTTGCCCGAAATGTTGCGCGTGCCACCCGCACCCGTGCCCTGCGCCTTGATCGCGTCGATCATCGCGTCGATCACACCTTCGTGCTGGCTCATGCCCAGATAATCGTTGGAACACCAGATGGTGACGTTCTGCGCCGCCCCGTCCTTGTAGCGGCTGGCCTGCGGAAAGGCACCCCGCTGGCGTTCAAGTTCGGCAAAGACACGGTAGTTGCCATCGGCTTTCAGCTGTTCAAGCTGGTTGGCGAAAATCTGATCAAAGTCCATTGGCATCCTCACTCAGTCGGTCTTTGGGAAGGGGTTTAAGCGCAGGCAACATCCAGCGCCACAGTTTTTGGTCAGGCAGCGGCAGCACCATGAACCAGTGTTCCAGCAGGGCCAGCAGCGTCAGGGCAATCAGCAGCGTAAAGCCGGTTTCGGCACCCGGCGTGGTGGCCTGCCAGAACCGCTCCAGCAGAAAAGCGGTCACAAAGCTGAGCAGCGTGACCGAAACCGGAAAGAACAGCGTGATCGGCCCGCGCCGGAAATGGCTGGCAAGATGTGACAGGGGGCGCGGCAGGAATTCGGTGTTGATGCGCGGCACGCCGAAAAAGAGGTTCAGCTTGGCCAGAATTCGCGCGCCAAACAGCACCCCGAAGGTCCAGAGCGCAAACACATTCTCGGCCCCGCGTGTCATCGCGAACAACATCACAAAGGCAGCCAGCAACAGCGCTTCGTGCCAGATCAACGTCGCAAGGCCGCTTTTGAAACGCGCCCATCCTGTTGCATCCGGCGGGCAGGGGGTGACTTTCGGGCCGGTGATGATGCCCGACAGAAACGCCAGTTCGATCCAGCCCCAGATCGCAAGGGCCGACAGAAAGGCGACATAAACGCCTTCGACCGAGGTGGTGTTCAGCGTTTCGCGTGCAGCGCCCACTCCGACGATCAACAAGGGAAAGCCCAGGATCACCGACCACAGATGCTGATCGCGACCGCCGTTATCGGCCCTGCGCACGCGTAGCATGATCAGCCCGGTAGATAGCCACCACAGCACCAATGCGGTTGACACGGCAAGCCAGGGGTTGTGGATCATGACATCCCCCAGCCGGCGTTATATCGGCTGGCGTTCAATACGCCGGCTCCAGCCGGACCTGTGCGGGCAGGGCGTTGCGCTTTGCCGGAATGGTCAGGAGCGACACGAAAGCCAGCGCCGTTTTCGCCTTGGCAGCGATCCCTTTCAGGCGGCCCGACAGCCCGCCTTGCTTGCGTGCGGCATCCTGCGCGATGAAACCTGCGTTCATCCGTCTGAGGTTCGGGATCCAGCGCGGATGGTCGATATCCAGCTCGATCGGGAAGATCTGACGCGCGATGGTGCTGGTCTTGCGAAACACCTCCTGGTCATACCATTCGATGTCGACCCCCAGCGCCTTGTGAAACTCGGGCCGGGCATGATCACGCACCCACATCGTCGAATAGACGGCGGTCAGGAAAAACTTGATCCACAGCTTGTTGCTGAAGGATTGCGTCAGCTTGGGGTCGGTTTTCATCAGCAGGGCAAAGGCTTCGCCGTGGCTGAATTCATCGTTGCACCACTCGCGGAACCATTTGAAGATCGGGTGAAAGCGGTGTTCCGGGTGCGCCTCAAGATGACGGAAGATCGTGATATAGCGCGCGTAGCCGATCTTTTCCGAAAGATAGGTCGCGTAGTAGTTGAACTTCGGCCGGAAATAGGTGTATTTCTTTTCGCGGGTCAGAAAGCCAAGGTTCACGGCAACGCCCGCCTCGCGCAGGGCATCGTTGATGAAACCGGCGTGGCGAGCCTCGTCCCGGCTCATGTAGCTGAACAGTTCGCAGATGTCGGGGTTGTTGCCGCGCCGCTTCATTTCCTTGTAAAGCACGCAGCCCGAAAATTCGGCGGTGCAGGAGGATACCAGAAAATCGATGAACTCGGCCTTTAGTTTCGGCTCCATCCCGGCCCAGTCGATGCTGTCCCAGTCGGCGTTCTTCTTGAAGTGGCCCTTGTTGGGGTCGGACCGCATCTGGGCGATCAGCTTGTCCCAATCGGTGCGCACAGAGGTTACGTCAATCGCGTCCATTTCGTCGAAATCGGTGGTGTAAAAGCGCGGCGTCAGGATCGTGTCCTGCATGGCAAGTGCCGTCACCTGCTCGCTTGTCATCGCATTGGTCATTGCATCTTGCCGTGCAATCGCGTCATCGGCGTTGCTGGCATCGGCCGAGTGGGGAAGGGCCTGAATGTTCATGACATCACCTCGTCCGAGAAGGAAAACTCGCACAGTTCCATGAATTCGAGATCGCCGGTCAGCCGGGTCCACAGGCGTTCCACAAGGGTGGCGCGGGTGATCGTGGCGATGCGGTCCTCGCTGATCACCGCACCGTAGGGCGCAATGACCGGCGCGCCATGCACCTTAACAGTGTCGCCCGGGTTCACGACAGCACCGTTGTTGAAACGGACATGGGCGTGCAGGGCATCGAACTTGTGGCTGACCTCGACCGTGCAGGGCACGCGCTCAGCCTTTCTGGAAAAAATGGTCATCATTTCGGTTCCCTTTTTTATGGCAGTCTGGCAGATCAGTCGGACAGGAGCCGTTCGAACGCGGCCTTGTTGTCCCCACCGAAGGCATAAAGCTCCACGCTCCAGCCTGTTGTGTCGTCGATCGCCGCAAGGCGACCGTTCTCGAATTTCACGATCCGCAGCGGCAAAAGCGGGTCCACGCCAGCCACCTTGCGTTCGCGTTCCATCGCGTTCTGAACCACAGTGATAAAGCCGCCATGCGGCAGGTCCATCAATACTGTGCCATCTTTGTTCAGCACTGTCACGGCCTGTGCGCCGCCACCTTTCAGGATGATCGTCCGTTCCGATACGATGCCGGCCGCTGCGGGTGTTCCAACGTGCGCGCGGTCGGTGATCGTGGCATAGCTGACAACCGCAAGGGTTCCCAAAGCCAGCGCCAGCATGCCGCGCAGAAGGGCTACCGGGATCATTTCCTTGTCGCGGTTCAGGGGGGTGTCTTGCATGGTCATGGTGTTCCCCTATTCCGCAGCGACAAGGGCGGCAGGATGCGCCGCACGGGTGACAACCGGGCGCGACAGGCGCGTTTGTGCGGCGTCAGCCAGAATTTCGCCGACACGGGCGACATCCGGAATGCAGCGCAGCGCAGGCTCGGTCCTGGCCAGATGCCACGGGCGCACATGCGGC
>JBGSRQ010000032.1:0-3212 GCA_041737515.1 Rhodobacterales bacterium
GGCGCGGCCGGTGCCGATGCAGGCGGCAACATCTGCGTGGCTGTCCCGCGACAGCAGGGCGTCAAGGCCGCGGGCAAGATCGGCAGCCAGGCTGAGGCCGTGGTAGACCATCGCGGTGTAGATCTGCACTGCGCAGGCACCGGCGCGGAGTTTCTGATAGGCCTGATCGGGGGTCGAGATGCCGCCGACGCCGATCAGCGGCAGTTTCCCTTCGGTCAGTTGTGACAGCCTTGCCAGAACACGCGTCGATTTCTCGAACAGCGGCGCACCCGAAAGGCCACCGGTTTCACTGCGTCGCGGGCTTTTGAGGCCGTCGCGCGACAGGGTCGTGTTCGTGGCGATGATCCCGGCAAGGCCCGAGGCAAGTGCGACCTCTGCGATTTCGGCCAGATCGTCGTCATGCAGATCGGGTGCGATCTTCAGAAAGACAGGCACAGGGCGGGGCAGGGTCGCCCGCACTTCCATCACCCCGGCAAGAAGGGCGGTCAGGGCCGTGCGCCCCTGCAGATCGCGCAGCTTTTCGGTGTTCGGGGACGAGACATTGACGGTGGCGAAATCCACATGCGGGCCGCAGGCGGCAAGCACCGCCGCGAAATCGGCGGCGCGGTCGGCGCTGTCCTTGTTTGCACCAAGGTTCAGGCCTACCGGCACCTCGCTGGACGGCCGCATCGCAAGACGGGCGGCAATCGCCGCTGCCCCTTCGTTGTTGAAGCCAAAGCGGTTGATCGCGGCCTGATCTTCGGTCAGCCGGAACAGCCGAGGTTTGGGGTTGCCGCTTTGCGCGCGCGGGGTGGCGGCACCCACCTCCAGAAAGCCGAATCCCGCCCGCATCAGGGGGGCAAGCGCCACCGCGTTCTTGTCGTAGCCCGCCGCAAGCCCTATGGGGTTGGCAAGGCGCATTCCGGCCAGATGTGTTGCCAACCGGGGCGTGGTGACAACACCCGGCAGTGGGACGAGCCCCGCCTGCAGCGCAGCCAGCGACAGCGCGTGCGCGCGTTCCGGGTCCATCCGGTGCAGGATTGCCAGACCAAGCCGTTCGGCCTTGTTCACCACAGACCCTCGGGGAAGATATGGCCGGTGGCGCCCAGCGGCAGCGATTTGTCCCAGACCACATCGGCAAGGTGCAGGTCACGGTACAAATGCGGGAACAGCACGTCACCACGCGAGGGCTCCCACTTCAGGGCTGCGCCAAGCTGATTTGCTTCGACTGCCACCAGAACCAGATCGCTTTCGGTCGCGAAGTGCTTTGCCGCTGTTTCGGCGACCTGACCGGCCGTCGAGAAATGAATATAGCCATCGGCCAGATCAATCGGCGCGCCTGCGGTCTTTCCCGCATCGCGAAAATCAACCCATTCTGCCCGGCGGAAAATCTTGAAGATCAGCATGGCCGTGTCATGCACCGCTCGTGTCGTCCGGTCAATGGGGGGCGCTGCGTCATGGCTGCGTCATGCTTTCGGTTTCAAGTCCGGTGCATCGGGGCTTTGACTCGCAGGCCCTTCCATTCCACACTGATTCTTCAACCAGAACGGGAGACCCGACATGCGCCACCTTGTATCCTTCTTGCCCCGCACTCTTGCCGGGGCGTTGTGCCTTGCAACGCTTGGTGTCGCACCTGCAACGGCAGAGACGGTCAAGCTGACGCTGCTTGGGGTCGGCGATATCTATCAGTTTGACGGAGATGGCGATCAGGGCGGCTTTGCCCGGCTGAATGCCGTGGTCAAGGCGGAACGTGCGGCAAACCCGAACCTGATCTACGCGTTTGACGGCGACATGCTGAGCCCGTCGATCCTTTCCGGGTTTGACAAGGGTCAGAACACGATTGATCTGACCAACCTTGTGCCGTTCGACATTGCCGTGCCCGGCAACCATGAATTCGACTTTGGCCCCGAGAATTTCTTTGAAAAGGTCAAGGCGTCGAAATATCCGTGGGCCGCGATCAACATTACCGACGCTTCTGGTGCGCCGCTGGAGGGGCTTGGCGGCGTGATGCTGAAGGACATCGCCGGGCTCAAGATCGCGTTGATCCCGCTGGCGCAGGACACCTCGCCAACGGTGTCGTCGACGGGTGATCTGAAATTTCTTCCCACCGTTGAAACCGGCGTCATGGCCGCGCAGGCGGCACGCGAGGGCGGGGCTGATCTGGTGATTGCCGTGGTGCAGACTGACATGACGAATGACCGCAAGCTGATGGCGAGCAAGGCGTTCGACGTGATTCTGTCGGGCGACGATCACAGTTATGCCACCGCCTATGACGGGATCACGGCCTATGTCGAAACTTCGATCGACGGGCGGTATCTTTCGCCGCTGGACCTGACGGTTGAGATCGGTGAGGAAGACGGCAAGCGCACGATTTCATGGCGCCCGCAGTTCCGGTTCATCGATACGGCAACAGTGACGCCCGATCCCGAAAGTCAGGCGATGGTGGAAACGTTCGCGGCGCAGCTTGATGCCAGTCTGAATATCCCCCTGGGCCCCACCGAACAGCCGCTCGATTCGCGCCGCAACGTGGTGCGGGGTGAGGAATCGGCGATGGGCAATCTGATTGCCGATGCGATCCGAGCGGCAACCGGGGCAGATATCGGGCTGGCCAATGGCGGCGGCATCCGCGCCGACCGCACCTATGATGCCGGCACCGTTCTGACGCGACGCGACATTCTGACCGAACTGCCCTTTGGCAACACGACCGTGTTGACCGAACTGCCGGGCAGCCAGATCCTTGCCGCGCTGGAAAACGGCTTTAGTCAGGTCGAAAAGGGCGCGGGGCGTTTTCCGCAAGTGTCCGGCATGACGGTGGTTTATGACCCGTCTGCACCAGCCGGATCGCGCGTTGCCGAAGCCTTGGTTGATGGCAAACCATTGGGGATGGATACCGTCTACAAGGTCGCCACGAACGATTACATCCTTGGCGGCGGCGATGGCTATTCGGCGCTGGGTGGTGGCAAGGTGCTGATAAACGCGGGCAATGCCAATCTGATGGCCAATGACGTGATGGATTACATCGCGCAAACCGGCAAGGTCACGGTAGGCGTCGAAGGGCGGATCAAGACTGTGGGGCAGAACTGAGGGCATAGGAAAGGGTCGCGCCCGAACCGGCAAGACGGGGCTTGTCCGGTCCTTACCGGCTTAAATGTCCATCTTTGCCCGTCGGCCGCCAGTGCAACGCCGGGTCAACTGACCGGCGCGCGCGCCGGGCACCAGACCGGGTTCGGGGG
>JBGSRQ010000093.1:0-11062 GCA_041737515.1 Rhodobacterales bacterium
CAGCGCCGCCAGATCAACCGAAATGGCGCGGCATGGGGCAGCATTCAGCACGGTGCGCAGGCCGCGTTGGCGGGCCTGCCGTGCGGCCGCGATATTCGCGGACTCGGGTATTTCATTCTGCAAGACCAGCAGGGCCACATCGTGCCAGACCTCTGACGCCGCCAGATCGGCAGCATCCAGTGCCAGATTGGCTCCCGATACGATGGTCGCCGCATAATCGCCCGCAGCGTCCATCAACGCGACGCTCATCCCCGACCCGGTCCCCGGCACTGTCCGCACAAAACGATCATCGACCCCGCCTGCCACCAGCCCCCCGCGCAGGAACGTTCCGAACACGTCATCCCCCACAGCCCCCACCATTCGCGATGCGGCCCCGGCCCTGGCCACCGCAATCGCCTGATTGCCGCCCTTGCCGCCGAATTTCGGATACCAGCGAGAGCCAACGGCAGTTTCATCCCGACGCGGCAGATGATCCGCCTCGACCATGATATCATAGTGCAGGCTTCCGGCGGTCAGCACGACGGGGTCATTCATGGTTGTGCGGTCCCCGCAAGATGCAAGGGCGGCACTGTTCGCCCTGCTTCAAACCGCCGGACAGCCGCACCGGATCTTTCCGTTTCCTGGGCCGCGCCTCGGATATCCGCATCTATCGTCTCCCCACCGCTGCGCCACTTGCCTATTTGCGCTGTGACATCAAACCCGGCACGCTGATCCTAACCCCTCTGAGGTCGCGGGAACAGCCGGTTGCAACGCCGGTTGACGCCGATCCTGACGTTCTGACGTTGGACGAACCTTTGTGTGAAACAGCCTTGCTGCACCGATCACTTTGCAGGTGCTCCGAAACCCTGCCGGCATCACATGAACGACTCGAACCTCGAACCGGGTCTTGACCGGCATTGTCAAAAATTGATCTCGTCACATTTGTGGAATGACAGCCGCATGACCTTTGCAGGCAACACCCCCCGATGGGTCGGCCCGCTGCGGTCGCGCGCGGTGTCGCAAGTGAATTCAACGCGGGATCCGGAAAGGGATGACCGAACTCCCTGCCGGAGTGACGGCCGTCATTCGGGCATGGCGGGGTCGCCATCCAATCTGAATGTGACACCGAAAGCTGCGGCTAGGGGTGGGCTGGCCGTTGTCAGGACCGGCGACCTGCCCGTATTGACACCGGACGCGCCACCGTCATGCCCTTGACACGCGACACTGATCTTCAATCGCACCGCCAAGCCCAAACCGGTCTGACGCAAGAACCTGCCATCCTGCAATCGGGTAAAGTTGGCCCCCGTTGAAAACACCGACTGGTTCGGCGATCCCCGCCGCCACCACCTGACCGCTGTGCGCCGTTCCTCAGGTGCCTTTGGGTTCAACAGGTGCGGCGTTCTTTGTGCCCGCCGCCTTGTCTGTGAACCATGCGATAAGGCTGAAGAAAAGCGGGACGAACAACACGCCAAGGCAGGTCGCCGCGATTGTGCCACCAAGGACACTGGACCCGATTGCCGTGCGCCCGCCAGAGCCCGCGCCCTGGCTCAGCACCAGCGGCAGCACGCCCAGCGAAAACGCCATCGAAGTCATGATGATCGGGCGAAACCTGCGCCGCGCCGCATCGACGGCGGCATCAAACCGCGACAGGCCGTCTTGCCGGCGTTCGCGAGCAAATTCAACGATCAGGATGGCGTTCTTGCCGGTCAGACCCACCACGGTCAGAAGCCCGACTTGCAGGAACACGCCATTTTCGAATCCGCCAAGCCAGGCGCCGATCAGCGCCCCCAGAACCCCGATCGGCATGGCAAGGATCACGGCGAACGGGATCGACCAGCTTTCATAAAGGGCCGCCAGCGCCAGAAAGATCGTGGCCAGCGACAGGGCGTAAAGAAGCGGTGCCTGACTGCCGGACTGACGCTCTTCCAGCGACAGCCCTGTCCAGGCGATGTTGAAGCCGTCGGGCAACTGCGCAACCAGTTCCTCTACCTCGGCCATCGCGTCACCGGTTGATACACCCGGTGCCGGACTGCCCTGCACTTGCATCGCCTGAACCCCGTTATAGCGGTTCACCCCCTGCGGCCCGTAAGCCCAACTTCCTGTTGCAAAATTAGAGAAAGGCACCAGCCCGCCGCTGGCATTGCGCACCCGCCATTTCGACAGATCGGACGGCTCTGCGCGCGATGCGGCATCGCCCTGCACGTAGACTTTCTTGATCCGGCCATTATCGACAAAATCGTTCACATAGGCCCCGGCCCAGCCGACCCGCAGCAAGGCGCCCACATCGGCGGCCGTGACCCCCATGGCCCCGGCCTTGCGCCAGTCGATATCCAGTCTGAATTCTGCCGCGTCCTCCAGCCCGTTCGGCCGTGCCGAGGCAATCCTGGGGCTGCTGGACAGCAAGCCCAGCAGTTGGTTGCGGGCATCCAGCAATTCCTCGTGGGTCTGCCCATCGCGCGCCTGCAGATAGAAGTCAAAGCCGGACACGTTGCCAAGCTCGATGACCGAGGGCGGCACGACGGGAAAGACCAGCGCATCGCGGATCTGGCTCAGCGGGCCGTATGCGCCGCCGGCCACGGCCTGCACACTTTGGCCCGGCCCGGTGCGTTCGGCCCAGTCTTTCAGCTGCACAAATGCGAGACCGACATTCTGCCCCTGCCCCGAAAAGCTGAAGCCGACCACGCCGAACACCGATTTGACGGTTCCGCCGCTGTTATCAAGGAAATGATCTTCGACCTGCTTGACGGTATCCAGTGTGCGGCTTGCCGTAGCGCCGGTTGGCGCCTGAATCAGGGTGAAAAGGATACCCTGATCCTCGGCCGGCAGGAATCCCGACGGCGTGCGCAAGAACAGCAACACGACCGCGCCCGCGATCAGAAGGTAAGCCAGACCTCCGACCAGAGGTTTGCGCAAGATCCATCCGACCGCACGCGCATAGCCGCGCAAGGTGCCGTCAAACCCCAGGTTGAACAGCCCAAACAGACCCCGGCGCTTGCCCGGTTTGCGCGGCAACAGCAAAGTGGCGCACAGGGCCGGCGTCAAGGTCAGCGCCACCAGCACCGAAAGCGTCATGGCAGAAATGATCGTCACGGCAAACTGTCGGTAAATCACGCCGGTCGACCCCGGAAAGAACGCCATCGGCACGAATACCGCCGATAGCACCACGGCAATGCCGATCAACGCCCCGGTGATCTGGCCCATCGACTTCCGCGTTGCCTCCAACGGCCCGATATGTTCCTCTTCCATGATGCGTTCGACGTTTTCGACCACGACGATCGCATCATCGACCAGAAGCCCGATGGCCAGCACCATCGCAAGCATGGTGAGCGTGTTGATCGAATAACCCGCCGCGGCCAGAACGCCAAAGGTGCCCAACAGGACCACGGGCACCGCAAGCGTCGGGATCAGCGTGGCGCGCAGGTTCTGCAAGAACAGATACATGACCAGAAAGACCAGAACGATTGCCTCGATCAGGGTCTTGACCACTTCTTCGATCGAGATGCGGACGAAGGGCGTCGTGTCATAGGGGATCACATAATCAACCCCGGCCGGAAAGCTTCTGGCGAATTCGGCAAAGCGCGCCTTGACGGTATCGGCGGTGTCAAGCGCGTTGGCGCCGGAAGCAAGACTGATCGCAATCCCTGCCGAGGGCTGCCGGTCGAACCGCGAGATGGTGGCATAGCTTTCTGCCCCGATCTCGACCCGTGCCACATCATCCAGCAGCACAAGGCCGCCATTGGTTTGTGACCGCAGCACGATCTGCCGAAAATCCTCCGGCGTCTTGAGCAAGGACTGTGCGGTGATCGTGGCGTTCAGCTCCTGCCCCTCGGGCGCGGGCTGGGTGCCAAAAGCGCCCGCCGTGATCTGCGCATTCTGCTGGCTGATCGCCAGAACGACATCAGAGGGCGTCAGTTGAAACGCCGCCAGTTTCGACGGGTCCAGCCAGATGCGCATCGCATATTGCGCACCAAAGACCTGCACATCGCCGACACCGTCGATCCTGCTGATCTCGTCCACCAGCTTGCTGGTCAGATAGTCGGAAAGGTCGGTCTGATCCAATGTGCCATCCGTCGAGATCAGCGCCGCAACCATCAGAAAGCCCGAGGATGACTTTTGCACCCTGATGCCCTGCTGCTGGACCGGTTCGGGCAACAGCGGGGTGGCCTGTGCCAGCTTGTTTTGCACCTGCACCTGGGCAATGTCAGCGTCGGTTCCGGTAGCAAAGGTCAGCGTCACGTTGGCCGCGCCCGCCGAGGTTGAACTGGACGAAATATAGCTCAGGCCCTGCAGACCGGTCATTTGCTGTTCGATAATCTGCGTGACGGTGTTGGCCACCGTTTCCGCCGACGCTCCGGGATAGGTCGCACGGACACTGACCGTGGGTGGGGCGATCTGCGGATATTGTGCGACCGGCAGTGAAAGTATCGACAAGATGCCGATGCCCATCACCAGAATCGAGATGACCCAGGCAAAGATCGGGCGGTCAATGAAAAAACGTGCCATTCTACGAGGGTCTCACCGTCTGGCCCAGCCGGCGGGTTGTCATTGCGACGCCTCTGGCGCTTGCGTTGCGCCGTCAACGCCGGTGATCACCTCGGGTGTGACCTGACTGCCCGGACGCACCTTTTGCAGACCCGCGACGATCACCTGATCGCCGTCTGCCAGCCCGTCGCTGACCACCCAATTGCTGCCCGCGTCCTGAATGACCGTCAGCTCGCGCAGTTCCACCTCGCCTTTCGGGTTCACCACAAGGGCGGTGGGCAGCCCGCGCCGGTCCCGGCTGACGGCCTGCTGCGGCACAAGAAAGGCGTTGCGCACCGTGTTGATCGGCATTTCGATCTGAACATACATTCCGGGCAGCAATATCTTCTGCGGATTGGCAAATTCCATCCTCAACAGAACCACGCCGGTCTGTTCGTCGACATGGGGTTCGGCTGCCGTCAATTCACCCAGTTCATCATAGGCCGAGCCATCCGCCAGAATAAGGCTGACCTGGCGCGACGTATCGCCAAGATCGCTGAGCGCCTTGCCACGGCGCCAGCGCAGCAGGTCTGCGGCCGATTGGGTTACATCGACGTAAACCGGATCAATGCTGCGGATGGTGGCAAGGGGGGCAGTCTGGCCCGCTGTCACAAGCGCGCCGACACTTGTCATCGAAAGGCCGATCTCTCCGGTCAACCGGGCGCGGATCGCCGTGCGGTCCAGCTCGATCCTGTCTGCGTCCAACTGCGCCCGGGCAATCTGCACGGCGGCGGCCGCGACATTCTGGGCGGCGTTGGCCTGATCCAGGCTTTGCTGGCTGGCCACATCGCGGGCCGACAGCGCCTTGATCCGGTCCGCATCCTTTTGGGCCGCGTCAAACTGCGCCTCGGCTTGCGCCACAGACGCTTCGGCCTGATTGACCGTCGCCTGATAGGAACTGGCGTCGATGTTGTAAAGGATCTGCCCGGCGGTGACCTCTGCCCCCTCCTGAAAGGTCTGACCGATGATAATGCCATTGACCTGCGGCCGCACCTCTGCTTCGGCCGAGGCAGACACCCGGCCCGGCAAGGTGGTGGTCAAGGTCACGTCCTGTGGCTTCACCACCAGAACCGATACGGCTTGCGGCGGCTGGTCTTGCCCGCCTGCCGCCTGCGCCCAGACGGAACCAAGCGGCCATGCGCACCCCAGCAATATTGCCAGTCCGGCAAAGGGCTTGGCGAGGGTAGTCAACTTTGCGTGGCTGAACATGGCTGATCCGACATTTCCCGGTCTGTGCATGACGAGCTAACCTATCAAATGCGGGCTTTCAATGCAAAGAGCGGGAGCACCGGACGTTTGCGCGCAGTGCATCGGCGATGTGGATGCACCCCGCTTGTGCGAATGCCTGAATTCTTGCCGATTGCGCGACGATTTGCTGCGATGAATGAGTGCCCGGCCAAACGTGCGGATCCCTTGCATCCCAAAGCCCCGAATTGTCCAACGGTAAGGGATTTAGCTTTGAACTTCCGTTAACTTATTGATATAGAACTATAAAAATGGGCCTAGCCGGGGGTTTGCGCCCAACCCCTGCACTCTTTCGCTTGGACAAGCCCGTGCGAATCTGCGCGATTGCCCCATCAGCTTTACCGCGAAAATTCAGATCAGCGCAGATGCCCGCAACCTGCGTGATGATCATCCTGAATTGCGGTTTAGTGTTCGACATGCGCGATGCCAGATCGCGCTGCGTGACGATTGGCTAACGCTCGAACAGGACGGCACACCCGCGCCCTGCGTGTTTGGCGGCGTAAAGCGCGTGATCGGCGTCCTGATGCATCTGTTCCGCTTCGGGTGCGGCATAGATGTCCGAGGTCGTGATCCCGATGCTGGCGGAAATGACGCACAGACTGCCCTCGAACGGCATCGGCACGGTCAGCCGTTCGATGATGCGGTTTGCGATGGCGATGATCTGCGTGTGTGGCACGGTGCCGGGCAGCAGGATCACGAATTCGTCGCCGCCGACACGCGCCACCGTATCACCGGCGCGCGTTTCTTCGACCATGATCCGGGCGACCTCGCACAGCACATGATCGCCTGCGGCATGACCCATCGTGTCGTTCACCGCTTTGAAGAAATCAAGGTCGATGTGCAACAGCGCAAAGGCGTCGCGCCGGTTCAGGGTCTGCGTCACTGCCATGTCAAGCGCGCGGCGGTTGCGCAGGCCGGTCAACGTATCGGTCAGGGCCTGTTCTTCGGCCTCGGTCTTCTGGCCCTCGAGGCGCTGGTTCAACCGGCGCAGTTCGTCCATGACGGCGGCCTTCACCTCGACCAGATACAAGAGCTCCACCGCAAGGTCGGTGGCGGCAAAATCACTGTCGGTCAAGGCGTGCTGACCCACAGCATCGACGATGCCGATCCCGAACGACAGGTTGACAAGCGCACCTTTCCCGCCGGCAAGCGGAATGGCGATGCCCCGGAAACCAGGGCCTTTATCGCCGCGCAGCGCCAGATGCAGCCGGTCGCCCGCGCGGTGCAAAAGGCCGGTCATGTCGGTGATATTGCCCGGCTTGCGCAACACAAACGTTTCGAAAAACCGCTGCCCGATCAAGGCGGCGTCGCCCGCAATCTTGCGCAGGGTCGGGCCGGTCGCAGTGATATGGCCGGTGGCAGACAGACAGACGTGGAATGGCATCAACCGGTCCAGCATCGGGCCATCAAGGGAAAAGGTCTGCGCTGAAACCTGACCGCCATCCATCGTATCACCCTGTTGCCGTGCCAAGTTCAAACCGATTCCCCTCGTGATAGGAAAGGTCGGGAATGCTGATCGCAATCACCTCGGCCCCATCCCGCATGCCCTGATGCTCCAGCACAACCAGCGCACCATAGTCATCGGCCATCACGCGCAACAGCCCCAGAAACACGAATCCTGCCCCCGCTATCGGTGACCGGCAGGTCAGCGTGAAATAGTCAGGCTTAAGGTCACACACCCGCAGTTCTGGCAGCGTCAGTTCCGGCACGGCCAAACGGGCGCGGCCCTGCAAATCTTCCAGCGAATGCAGGAAATCGGTGAAATTCACCCCGCCGAACCGCATAAGACGGCGCAGCGAGGCAACGGACAGATCAGACACAATATAGATGCCCAGATCCTCCAGCACCGTTTCGCGCGGGCGATGCAAGACAACCACGATGGCATCAATCACCCGGTCCGTGACGCCCGGTTCATAGACAAAAAGCGACTCGAACGTCTCACAGGCGAGGTCCGCCTGCCGCGCCACGGCAGACCAGCACGCGGCACCAAAGGTATCGCGCACGAAACACTGGATCGACTTGTTTATCAGACCGTGCATATCCCGACCTTACCGAATCCGCGGCAGTCTGGACACAAACGGTTAAGAAATGTCCTACGACATAGCTGCGACCTAGAAATCGGTCGGAACGCCGCCTTCCTGTTTGCGGCGGGCAACAAAGCGGGCAAGATCCTCGCGGTGATCGCCGTTCATCGGCGGCGCTTCGAATTCGGCAATGATCTGCTTGTAGATGCGGTGCGCCCGTTCCGGTGTCCAATGCGCGCCGTCGATCTGCCAGGCCTCATAGTTGCGCCAGTCCGACACGAACGGCGCATAGAATGCCGTCGAATAGCGGTCCTGCGTGTGCTGGCAGCCGAAATAGTGCCCGCCTGCCCCAATTTCGCGGATCGCATCAAGGGCGATGTCATCTTCGGTTGTGGCAAAGGTCGCTTCCTCGAAATAGCGCTGGATCATCTGCAGCACTTCGCAGTCCATCACGAATTTTTCGGGGCTGGCGATAAGGCCACCCTCAAGCCAGCCTGCCGCGTGATAGACCATGTTCGTCCCCGACTGCACGGCGGCCCAGAGGCTGTTCGATGTTTCCCACATCGCCTGCCCATCCGGCACGTTGGCCGCACACACCCCCGATGACCGAAGCGGCAGCTTGTAAAACCGCGCCAGTTGCCCGGTCATCTGGGTGGCGCGCATGTATTCGGGGGTGCCAAAAGCAGGCGCGCCCGATTTCATGTCCACGTTTGACGTGAATGTGCCGATGGCCACCGGGCACCCCGGATTGATGTATTGCAGCAGCGCAATTGCGGCGAGGCCTTCGGCAATGCTCAAAGCCACCGCACCCGCCATCGTGACCGGGGCCATCGCGCCCGCCAGAGTGAACGGCGTCACCACCACCGGTTGCCCGCGCTTGGCCAGCCGCATGGCACCATCCAGCATCGGGAAATCATGCTTCAGCGGACTGACCGAGTTGATGTTGGTATACATCCGGGGCTTGGCATCAAATTCAGCATGGGTGAGACCGGCGGCAAGCCGCGTCATCTCCATCACATCCTCGACCCGTTCGGCACCCAGCGAATAGGCATGAACAACCTTGTCGGTCAGGGTCAGCTTTTCATAAAGGCAATCCAGATGGCGGATCGCGGGGTGAATATCAATCGGTTCGACCGGATAGCCGCCAGCGATGTGAATGCAGTTGAAATACTGCGTCAGCTTCATGAATTCCTTGAACGTTTCAAAATCGCCTGACCGCTTTCCCCGCTCCAGATCCCAGGCGTTGGGCGGGCTGGAGACGTTGACGAACACCATATGCTTGCCGCCGATGATAAGCTCGCGGTCGGGGTTGCGCGGAGTGATGGTAAAACGTTCCGGCGCAGTTTTCAGCATGTCCATCACGAACGACTCGTCCATCCGGACATTGGTGCCATTCACGATGCAGCCCGCTTTTTTCAGATAGGCCACGGCATCGGGGTTCAGGAATTCGATGCCGATTTCGGACAATATCCGCATCGCGCCGCGGTGGATCGCCATCACCCCGTCCATGTCGATGGGCTCGGTCGGGCGGTCGGGGTTGACGGGCACGCGCCAGGGCATCTGGTCGATGATCGCGGTTCCGGCACGCTGCTGGTTTCCGGCGCGGCCACCGGCGCGACGTTTACGGGCGGGTTCGTCGCTCATGGCGGGTCCTTGGATGCAAAGCGGTTCAGCTATGTGCAAGATGCCGGAAAGCGGGGGATGTTGAACACTCAGTTCCCGACGCAATTGCGTCGTTTTTGGCCGACAGCCCGGATCAACCTCGGCTGATCTGGTCCAGCCATGCGGGCAGATGCCCGATGTCGGGCAGAACGGCGTCGGCGTGCGGGGCCAGATCGGCGCGTTCGGCCACCCCCGTCAGCACGGCCACCACACGTATTCCGGCGGCGCGGCCTGCCTCCAGATCATGCCGACTGTCGCCCACCATGACAACGCGCGCCGGATCAAGCGCACAGTCGCGCGCAAAGGCCAGCAACATTCCCGGTGCAGGTTTGCCACCATGCTCCGTATCCGCACCTGCCACGAAATCAAACAGAGGCAGCAGACCGAACGCCCCCAGATGCGCGCGGGCCGGGGCTTCGGTGTCGTTCGTGGCCAGCCCCACCCGCAATCCGCGCGCACGAAATTCGGTGAACAGCGGCAGCAGCGGCACCGCCTCGGTCATCGGGGCGGTGGCGGCCAGCCTGTTCATGTGATCGGTCAGTGCGGTCAGCGTCATGCCCGGCACCGCCGGATGGACGATCTGCGCGATCTGGGCCGTTGTTGCGGCGATCACCGGACTGTTCCTGGCAAAAAGGCCGGTTGCCAGGTTGTATCCCAGCAGCGTTGCCGCCCTGTGTGTCTGTGCGGCATCCAGCGCCAGAGTGTCCAGCAGCCTTGCGGTCCACCCACCCCAGCTTTGCCGGAAATCAAACAGGGTCCCGTCCTTGTCGAAGATCAACCCGTCGATCATGTCCAATGCACCGCGTCGCCACCGGGCAGGGCCTGGCGCGCCTGCATCGGTGCGCCGTAAGGCAGGCTTTCGGCATCGCAAAAGGCAATCACCCAGGCATCGTCGCCAAGCAGGAACTCCAGCACCGCGCCAAGAAACACCGGATCGCGCGCGCCCAAGGCCAGGTCTTGCGGCCCTGATCCGCTGGCCGCCATGAAGGCACTCAGCACGTCATCCTGACCCATCATCCATCCGAGCGCCCTGAGTGCAACCGTTTCGGCAGGTTCTTGCCGGTTCATGCCAGTTTTCCCCAGATCCATCCCTGTCCCAGCATCTTAGACCCCAATTATCTTAACATCTAGAAAGGAAATCTTAACCAAATCACTCGCAGACTGATCTTCGAGAGCACTGGGGTAAAGCAGGTAGTCGTCCGTATGACCGGCAAGGTCCTTGTCATTGATTCCGTCGCGGTCAACCGCATCGTGCTCAAAGCGCGGTTGCGAGAGGCGTTTTATCTGCCGTCTGTGGCGGCGGATGCTGCGGCGGGCTTTCGCATGGCGCTGCATGACCAACCCGATGCGATTCTGCTTGACCTCAATCTGCCCGACCGGACGGCGCTGGATCTGCTGGAACGACTGAAAGTCGATCCGCGCACCAAGACCATTCCCGTTCTGATGATGTCGGCACAACCCGCTGGCGCACACCGGTTGGACGCACTACGCCTTGGGGCCGATGACGTGCTGGCCCGCCCCATCAATGACGAGGCGCTGTTGGCCCGCCTGCGCCATCTGGCACGCCTGCGCGACGAAGCGGCAGAGTTCGAAGCGCCCGACGGCTCTGCGGTGCTGGCGGGCATGGCCGA
>JBGSRQ010000139.1:0-7376 GCA_041737515.1 Rhodobacterales bacterium
CAGCGCCCGCGCGCACCATTCCTTTGCCTGCGCGGGCGTTGCGGCAGCCCAGTAGGCCGCGACCTCGCCCGAGGTCGCAAAGCCCAGATGATCCATAGCCGAGGCGCAAGCCCAATCGACGCTGGCGGTCTGGTCCGTGGCACGGCCAAGATGGGCGGTCGGGATGACCCGGTGCGTCAGATCGTAGACCTTCTGAAATCCGTCACGCCGCGCGATCGACAACTGCCCCGTGCGCCACAGCCATTCAAGCGCGGTTTTCGACGGGTGCCAATCCCACCACCCGCCCTTGCCGCGCACCTCTCCCTGACCGACATCAGTGGTGGTGACGGGGCCATGATCTTCGATCCGGCGCAGGATCCTGTCAAACTGTGCCTCGTATCCGTCGCGGAACCAGTTTTGCCAACGGGTGCGCAGGCGTTCGGCATCGCGGGCAAAGCGGTGCTGCCAGTGCGGGAACAGGGCAATCGGCAGGATCGAGGCGTCATGCGTCCAATGCTCGAACAACGCGCGGTCGCGCTCGATCAGCCGCTTGAGGTTTTCCGGGCGGTACCCTTGGCGGCGCGCGAACAGGATCATGTGATGCGCGCGTTCGACCGTATTTATGCTGTCGACCTGAACAAAGCCGATGCGGTCGATCAGGCCCGCAAGGTCCGCGCCTTTCGCAGTGCCGGTCGGCGATTCCGAAAGGGCATGCCGGTGCAGGAACAGGCGACGCGCAATGGAATTGGACATAACAAGAACACTCATGCCCTATCGGTAGCAGGTTCGTGGCCTTGGTCAATGGTTTTGCCGAGCAATTGCGCAGAGCCATGGCCGCGGTTGGACCCTTTGCTGATGCGGCTTCCCGGGCATGTTGCCCGGCCGAAATCATCTGCGAGTAGCGCCGCCAGGGCAGCGACGAGCCGCTCATCCGCTTTGCCAGGTGTCTTTGCTTTTTCGCGGCGCACAAGATGGCGGTTGATTGCCGCGCGGATGATCCGGCCGATGCTGACACCATCCTTGTCGGCAGTCGCGCGGCGCGCCAGCACCCGAGTCAGTATCAGTCTGGCCCATTCGCTATCCAAGCCCGATCACGACCAAATCTGTTTCACGCCCCTCCCGAGCGGATTTTTCCTTACCCGATGCAGCTTGAGGGAGAACCGGGACATGCCAGCCAGCGCGAAGGCGGCCTGTAGCGTCTGATCGGCTGAACCCGATCAAACCCGAGACGCTTCAATGCCCGATCACCTTGGCGTTCGGACAGGCGTGGCGGTAACATTCCAGTTCCAGCGTTGTGTGCCCGACCCCCATCCGCGCCAGTCTTGCGCGCACGTCGGCCTTGATAGCGTCGGCCTGACCCCATCGCCCTTCCGCAATCACGACGTGTGCTTGAACGGCAGCACGGTTTTCTTCCATTTGCCACAGATGCAGGTGGTGGATGTCAGCCACGCCGTCAGCCCCGCGCATCGCATCAAGCACGGCATCGGTTGTTGTGCCGCCGGGCGCACCCAGCATCAGCACGCGGATCACCCCGCCCACCTCGATTCCTGCATGCCACAGGATGTAGGCCGAGATCAGCAGAGTTACCAAAGGGTCGATGAAGGTCCAGCCAAACAGGATCACCAGCGTTCCGGCCACGATCACCCCGACTGATGCCATCGCATCGGCCAGATTGTGCAGGAACGCGGCACGGATGTTCATCGAGGCCTTCGACATCGAATACGTCAGCGCTGCCGTTGCCAGATCAATCGCCAGCGCGATCCCGGCCAGAATGACAACGATCCAGCCATCAATCGGTGCGGGCTCGAAGAATCGCGCAATTGCCTCGTACCCCAGCCAAAGTCCGATCAGGATCAGCGTGGTATAATTGATCAGTGCCGCCACGGTTTCGGCGCGGGCATAGCCAAAGGTCATGTCCGTGTCAGCGGACCTGCGGGCAATGCGACGGGCGGCAAAGGCGATGACCAGCGACATCGCATCCGACAGATTGTGGATTGCATCTGCAATCAGTGCAAGGCTGCCCGACAGAAGGCCGCCAACGATCTGCGCGACCGTCAGTGCCAGATTGACCATCACCGCGAGCGCAAGTTTGCCATCACCCATATCGGCGCCGTGACTGTGGCCGTGATTATGGCCAGAGTGTTCGTGCCCCGACGGATCAGTGGCATGATCATGATCTGCCACCGGTCAGCCCAAGCCGGCCTCTGCCGCTATCGCCTTGGCCGATTTTCGCGCGCGTTCGGTTGCTGACTTCAGTTGACCGCAGGCCGCCATGATATCTTCGCCCCGCGGCGTGCGGATCGGGCTGGCGTAACCTGCATTGTGGATGATGTCGGCAAAGGTGTGAATGCGGTTGCCTGACGAGCGTTTGTAGGGCGCGCCCGGCCATTCGTTGAACGGGATCAGGTTCACCTTGGCCGGAATCCCACGCAGCAGTTCGACCAGCCGGTGCGCGTCTTCCCTGGTGTCGTTCACGCCGTCAAGCATCACATATTCGAAGGTGATCCGTTCGCTGTTGGAAAGCCCCGGATAGGCGCGCAATGCGTCCAGAAGGGTCGCGATGTTCCAGCGCTTGTTGATCGGCACCAACTGGTCGCGCACCGCGTCGGTGGTGGCATGAAAACTGACCGCCAGCAGGCAGCCGATTTCGGTGGCGGTGCGGGCAATCTCGGGCACCACGCCGCTGGTGGACAGGGTGATGCGGCGGCGACCAAGGGCGATGCCCTCGTTGTCCATCACGATCTTCATCGCGTCGCGGACGTTCTCGAAGTTGTAGAGCGGTTCGCCCATCCCCATCAGCACGACGTTGGAAATCAGCCGGGTTTCCACCCGCGGCGCGCCCGGCAATGGCCATTCATTCAGATCGTCGCGCGCCAGCATGACCTGACCCACTATCTCGGCCGCCGTCAGGTTGCGCACCAGTTTCTGCGTGCCGGTGTGGCAGAACGAACAGGTCAGCGTGCAGCCGACCTGCGACGAGATGCAAAGCGTCCCGCGGTCGGTTTCTGGAATATACACGACTTCGACCTCGTGCCCACCAGCGATACGGACAAGGTATTTCCGGGTTCCGTCCGCGCTGATCTGGCGGGTTACGACTTGCGGCAGTTCAATCGTGAAATGCTGCGCCAGAAAGGCGCGATAGTCTTTCGCAAGGTTGGTCATCACGGCAAAATCGCGTGTGCCCCAATGATAAACCCACTGCCAAAGCTGATTCAGACGCATCTTTGCCTGCCGTTCCGGCGTGCCCTTTTCAAGAAGCGCCGCCAGAAGCTGATCCCGCGTCAGGCCGATGATGTTGACCGGACCGCCCTCGGGCAGTTTGCGGGGCAGGGTCAGCACGTCTTGCGTGATGGGGGCGGTCATGGCGGGCCTCGGGGTTCTGCAGATCAGGGGGATATAGGGGATTCGGTGCCCGATTGCAAAAGCGTGGCACAGGGTGACCGGACACACCGACGTTGGCATGGTAAACGTGATTCTGCCATTGTTCACCATTCGTGGCGCAGACTTCTGCTGCGCCACCCTCAAGCGGCCCGGAACCGGAACGAGACGATGCCAGATTTGCCTGCCAGATCCAGAAGAACCGCCCTTGTGCTGCAGGGTGGTGGCGCGCGCGGGGCGTATCATGTGGGCGTGCTGAAAGCGGTGGCGCAGATCACGGGCAGGCGGCGCTCGCCGTTTCAGATTGTTTGCGGATCGTCGGTGGGGGCGATCAACGCAGCGTCGATTGCGGTGGCGTCGAACGATTTTCAGCGCGGTTCGGCCCATCTGGAGACACTATGGCGGTCGCTGAGCTGTGCGTCGATCTATGATACGCGCGCGCTGCCGTTGCTGATGACCAGTGGGCGCTGGGCGATGTCCCTGATGTTCGGGCATCTGGGGTTCAAGGCGACGGGCGGGCTTTTGAACTACGACGCCCTTTTCCAGATGCTGAAACGCGAATTCAACACCGATTTCCTGACCCGCGCAATCCGGTCGGGGGCGCTGCATGCGCTGTGCATCACGGCGTCAAGCTATAACGAGGGCAAGGCGGTCACCTTCTTTCAGGGACGCAAGGAGATTGAGGGTTGGTCCCGCGCGCGCCGCCGGGGCGAAGCGACAGTGCTTTCGCCCGAGCACCTTCTGGCATCGGCGGCGCTGCCCTTTGCCTTTGCGCCGGTGCGGCTGGCCGACGGTTACTTTGGCGACGGGGCGCTGCGGTCAACCTCGCCCCTGTCACCGGCCATCCACACGGGGGCTGACCGTATTCTGGTGATCGCCACGCGGGATGACGTGCCTGATCCCAAACCGGTTCAACTGTCCGACAAGGGGCCGGGCATCGGGGCCATGGCGGGCCATGCGCTGGACATCCTGTTCAACGACAGTCTGGAGGCTGACCATGAACGCATGACGCGGATAAACCAGACCATCCGGCTACTGACGCCGGATGCGCTGGCGAAAACGCCGCTCAAGGTGATTGACACAATCCTTTTGTCGCCGTCGCAGGATGTGCGGGGGATTGCCAAGGCACATGCCGATGAATTGCCGCCCGCGATCCGCATCCTGATGCGCAGCATCGGGTCACGCGGCGGCGACGGGCGGATGGAAAGTTATCTCATGTTCGAGCCGGGCTATATCGGCGCGCTGATCGATCTGGGATATGCCGACACAATCAGCCGTGCTGCCGAAATCACCGAATTTCTGACAGATTGACGCCGACTGAAGCGGGCTTTGTCTGATCTGGTCCAGATTGAAGGACATCGGGACTGCTGCGTGTTGCGTCAGATCTGCTGAACCCGATCAAGCGCGATGCGCCTCAGGGGCAGCGCTTGCCCGCATCATCCATCGCGGCCGTAAAGCCGCGCAGTGAAAAGGTGTCCTTGGTCTGCGTGCCTCGTGCTGAACGGGCTGTCAGAACCGCCGATGTGCCCTTTTTCATCGCGGCCAGTATCCCGGCATCATCGGTCGTGCTTGCGGGCCAGGCCCATTCGCCTTCGGTGAACAACTCGAACGTCGATCCGTCGATGTTGACGTTTACGGTTGACCCGGGCGCAAAGGGGTAGCCGCCGGTGAAAGAAACCTCGCCCTTGGTGCCGCTGCCCGGTCGGAAGGTCACGAACAGCAAGATCTCGGACCGCTGCGCCTGAACGGGCTTGCCGTCGCGGGTGTTCACGGTTTCCTTGGGTTTGGAGACGCCCCAGCATTCGGTCGCCTTCGCTTCGCCCTTGGGTTCGGTGAACACGCTCCAGTCGGTCAGAACCGCCACCTGATTGGTGCTTTCCTGCGCGAAGGTGGGGGTCATTGCCCCGGTCGTTGCGACTGCAACCGCCGCGCCCGCAAGAAAGCGTCCAAGAATGGATGTCATGTCAACAGCCTCCAGCCGTATGTTGCCTCTTGGCCCTGCCATGCCGCGTTTTCTGCGGCCTTTTTTCCGGTGGCGAAGGCACTTTCAACCCGATATGACCTGCATACCGCAAAAAGGGCAGGCGGTAAAAGCCCCTTGGGCAGAAAATCGCGCATGTGTGAGGGGGAGTTTCCATGACAGACCCGGTTCCGATGGTTGATGTCTTTCGCGGCGGGCGGTTGGAAAGCCGCCATCTGGGGCATGCGGTTGTGTGCGATGAACGCGGCCAGATTGTCGAGGCGTGGGGAAACCCGGAACAGATCATCTACTCGCGCTCGTCGTGCAAGATGATTCAGGCTTTGCCTCTGGTCGAAAGCGGTGCTGCCGATGCCGTCGGCCTGACGCCCGCGCAACTGGCGTTGTCTTGCGCCAGCCATCAGGGGGCGGCGCTGCATGTCGGAATGGTGACCGACTGGCTTACGGGGCTTGGGTTGGGCGAGGCCGATCTGCGCTGCGGCGCTCACGAACCCTATGACCGCGCCGAACGGGACCACCTGATCAAGACCGACACCAGCCCCTGCCAGTATCACAACAACTGCTCGGGAAAACATTCGGGCTTTCTGACCTTGAACAGGCATCTCAAGGGCCATGCCGATTATATCGAGCTTGATCACCCCGTGCAAAAAGCAGTCCGCGAAGCGTTCGAGGATGTGACGGGCGAGGTCAGCCCCGGATACGGCATCGACGGATGTTCTGCGCCGAATTTTGCCGGATCGTTGCACGGATTGGCCCGTGCAATGGCGTTCTTTGCCACCGCGCCCGAGGGCGGCAACCCGCGCGAACGCGCCGCTTATCGGCTGTCGCGTGCGATGGCAGCCTTTCCCGAGCAGGTCGCGGGAGAAGGACGGTCATGCACCGAACTGATGCGCGCGATGGGGGGGCGGGTTGCGATCAAGACCGGGGCCGAGGCGGTTTTTGTGGCGATCATCCCCGAAAAGCGGCTGGGCGTGGCGCTGAAGATCGTTGATGGCGCAAGCCGGGCGTCCGAGGCGGCGATTGCGGGCCTGCTGGTGCGGCTGGGCGTGCTGGAGGCTGAACATCCTGCCACCCGCAAACGCCTGAACGCCCTTCAACACAACTGGCGCGGGTTCGAGACGGGCGAGATCAGGCTGGCGCCGGGGTTCTGCTGACCCTGGCCCCTGGCAGATCGGGCCAGCCAAACGTGGTCCGGAGCGTTGCAAGCCACGCTGCCGGACCGGAACTTGTAACTGCACACCCCGCAAATGCCTGATCAGTCAGGCAAGCTCAAGGTGACGCAGCGTCACCCGAGCGGCGCTTTCGCGGCGCAAATGTGGCGTGCGCGCCGGGATGACGACGGGGGTTGATTTCGGACCCGGTGCCGATAAACTTTGCTGGATGACGGCTCCGACGCCCTTTCCCACCTCGCACGGCGTGTCCGAACAGGTCAGCTTTGACCGGCGGGAGCTGAATGCGATCTTGTCCTTGTATGGCCGCATGGTTGCCAGTGGCGAGTGGCGCGATTACGGCATTTCCTGCCTGCGCGACCTTGCGGTGTTTTCGGTGTTCCGCAGAACCGCCGAGAACCCTTTGTATCGCATCGAGAAGCGCCCGAAACTGCGGGCACGGCAAGGGATGTATGCGGTGGTCGGGATGGACGGTCAGACCCTACGGCGCGGGCATGATCTGGCCGCCGTGCTGCGCGTGCTGGAGGCCAAGCTGATCCGCCCGGTTGATTAGCGCAGCCCCAGAAGGCCAGGAAGATCTGCCATGTTGACAAACAGAACCGCCCCCTTGGCAGCAAGCCGGGGGTTTGGCCCGTGCGGCGCATAGCCAAAGCACCGCATCCCGGCCGCCTTGGCCGCCAGGGCTCCCGTCTGGCTGTCCTCAATCACCACACAATCGGTAGGGTCCACGCCCAAAACTGCCGCACAATGCAGATACAGCCCCGGCGCAGGCTTTGGCATATTCAGCGTCTGGCCGGAAAACATCCGGCCCTGAAACCGCTGCAACAGCCCCGGATGCTGGCCCAGCGTGATCTGCATCTTGGCGTCCGACC
>JBGSRQ010000145.1:0-5383 GCA_041737515.1 Rhodobacterales bacterium
CATGGGCCAGCGCATGATCCAGAAAGCGTTGCAGCCCCGCGATTTTGCCCGGCCGCCCGATCAGGCGGCAATGCAGGCCGATCGAAAACATCTTTGGCGCACCCGCGGCCCCTTCGGCGTAAAGCACATCGAACGTATCACGCAAATAGTCGCAGAATTGCCCGCCGGTGGTGTAGCCCGGTGCTGTGGCAAAACGCATGTCGTTTGCCTCGAGCGTGTAGGGGATGATCAGTTGATCATGCGCGCCCACCTCGCGCCAATAGGGCAGATCGTCGTCGTAAGTGTCTGAAATCCAGTCAAATCCACCGGTCTCGGCCACCAGTCCCACGGTGTTTTCCGAACAGCGACCGGTATACCAGCCGCGCGGGGGGGTGCCCGTGACCTCGGCATGCAGGCGGATCGCTTCGGCGATGGCGGCGCGTTCTTCGGCGGCGGGCATATCGCGGTGATCGACCCATTTCAGGCCGTGGCTGGCGATTTCCCACCTGGCATCCAGCATCGCGGCAACCTGAACGGGGTTGCGGGCAAGGGCGGTTGCCACGCCGTAGACCGTGACGGGCAGCCCGCGCTGCGTGAACAGGCGGTGCAGCCGCCAGAACCCGGCCCGCGCGCCGTAGTCATAAAGCGATTCCATGTTCCAGTTGCGCTGGCCCGGCCACGGCTGCGCGCCCGCGATATCGCTCAGAAACGCTTCGGATGCGGCATCGCCGTGCAGGACGTTGTTTTCGCCGCCTTCTTCATAGTTCAGCACAAGGCTGATGGCGATTTTGGCGCCATTTGGCCATTGGGCATCCGGCGGGTTCGGGCCGTGGCCGTGAAAATCGCGGGGGTATCGGTGCAAGGCGGCCTCCTGCCGGTTCATCTTCAGCATATGACAGAAGAATGATGGCTTTTTTCAAGAAAAGCACGAAAGACCTGTGTGGCATCACAGTGGTCGCAATTGCGGGCGAGCTGGCGCATGATTGCCTGAAATCTGCGCAGGGGAATGGCATGGCCGAGGGACGATTGACGACACATGTGCTGGACACCGCGCGCGGCAAGCCTGCGGCGGGGGTGCGGATCATGCTCTACCGGGTCAGCGGCAACAACCACCGCAAGATCGCCGAGACGGTCACGAATGCCGACGGGCGCACCGATGCGCCGATGCTTGCAGGCAAGACGTTGACGGCCGGGACATACGAATTGGTGTTCTGTGCGGGGGATTATCTGCGCGACACGGGGCAGGTGGGCGACGGGGTGGCGTTTCTGGACGAGATCCCGATCCGGTTCGGTGTGGCGGATGCGGGGGCGCATTACCACGTGCCGTTGCTGATCAGCCCCTTTGCCTATTCGACCTATCGCGGGAGTTGAGGACAGAGTGCCTTCGGCGAGGATATTTGCGTCAAAATGAAAGCGCGGGATCCGATCAGGGGACAGCGGCGGCCCGGCGCAGGGCGTCGCGGCAATGCGCGACCATGTAATCGGTCAGCAGTTTCACCTTGGGATCTTTCAGGCGGCGGTGCTGGGTGACGGCGGTCAGTTGCACCGGCAGAGGCGGGGTCTGTGTCGCCACGGGCACCAGAGCGCCACTGCGCAGGTGGTCGGCAACTTCGAAACAGGGTTTCAGAACAATACCGCGGCCGTCAAGCGCCCAACCGGTCAGCACATCGCCGTCGTCGGATTCGTAGGGGCCGGTGATATCGTATTTGCGGGGGCCGTCGGGGGTTTGCAGCGTCCACTGGAATTCGCGCGCGCCGGGAAAGCGCAGGTTCAGGCAGTCGTGCTGGCCGCCCAGCAGATCGTCGCCTGATGCCGGCATGCCGCGCCGTTCGATATAGGCGGGCGCGGCGCAGAGCAAACGGGGGCAATCGGCGATGTGGCGGACTTTCAGGGTGCTGTCTTCCAGCGTGCCCAGATGAAAGGCCATGTCGATGCCCTCGGCGGTGACGTCGATGTTGCGGTCCGACAGTCGCAGGCGGACGTCGATCTGGGGATAGGTCTCGCGGAAGGCAGGCACCTGCGGGGCGATCAGGCGGCGTCCGATGCCAAGGGGGGCCGCGATGAACACGGTCCCGCGCGGGTTCTGGGTGGCGGTAGAGACGGCGGCTTCGGCCTCGGCAATCGCGTCAAGCACGCGCAGCGCACCGTCATAGAACAGGCGGCCATTCTCGGTCGGGTGCAGGCTGCGGGTGGTGCGGTTGAACAGGCGCACGCCCAGATGTTTTTCCAGTTCCGAGATTCGGGCCGAGGCGACGGCGGGCGAGGTACGCTGATCGCGGGCGGCCGCACTCATGCTGCCCAATTCATAGACGCGGGTGAACATTTTGAGCGTGCTGACGTAGGACATCCGGCATCCCCGTGATTATCTTGCGCAGATTGAAAGTGATCGGCTATTTGCAGGATTAACAGAAGAACGCCCTTGGGTATAGCGTGGTGCGAGACAAGGGGATTTGCCGATGTATGACTATGCCGTCTTGTGGGAATGGGTGCAGATCGCGGCGCGCTGGACGCATGTGATCACCGCCATCGCGTGGATCGGATCATCGTTCTATTTCATTGCGCTGGACCTGAGCCTGCGCAAGGCGCCCGGCATGCCAGAAAAGGCTTACGGCGAAGAATGGCAGGTGCACGGCGGCGGGTTCTATCACATTCAGAAATACCTCGTCGCCCCCGACCGTCTGCCCGAACATCTGACCTGGTTCAAGTGGGAAAGCTATGCGACGTGGCTTTCGGGGTTCGTGATGCTGGTGCTGGTCTATTATCTGGGGGCCGAGTTGTATCTGGTGGACCCGTCGGTGCTGGACGTGCCGGTGTGGCAGGCGGTCGGCATTTCGCTGGTGTCGCTGGGTTTTGGCTGGATCGTCTATGATCTGATTTGCAAAAGCCGGTTTGGCGATGACCCGACACGCCTGATGCTGGGGCTGTATGTCATTCTGGTGGCGATGGCCTGGGGTTACACACAGGTCTTTTCGGGGCGGGCGGCGCTGTTGCATCTGGGCGCGTTCACCGCCACGATCATGACGGCGAATGTGTTTTTGATCATAATGCCCAATCAGCGCATTGTCGTGGCTGATCTGAAGGCAGGGCGGGTGCCCGATGCGAAATACGGGCGAATTGCCAAGCAGCGCAGCACGCACAACAATTACCTGACGCTGCCGGTCTTGTTCCTGATGCTTTCCAATCACTATCCTCTGATCTTTGCCACGCCCTACAATTGGGTGATCGCGAGCCTTGTGTTCCTGATGGGGGTCACGATCCGGCACTATTTCAACTCGATGCACGCAGGCAATGGGCGCCAGCACTGGACCTGGGGGGTAACGGTCATTCTGATGATCATCTGCGCCTGGTTGTCGAGCCTGCCGATGAAAACCGCGCCGCAGGATCAGGCGCTGACGGGCGAGGCGCTTCGGTTTGCGGATGCGGCGGGGTTCGAGGATGTGACGCAGATCGTGCAGGGCCGCTGTGCGATGTGTCATGCCGCCGAGCCATCGTGGGAGGGGATGTTGTGGCCACCCAAAGGGGTTGTGCTGGAGACGCCCGCCCAGATCGCCCATGCCGCACAGCGCATCTACATGCAGGCCGGGATCAGCCATGCGATGCCGCCGGGCAACCTGAGCTATATCGAGCCGGCGGAACGGGCGGCGATCGTGGCGTGGTTTCGCGGGGTGCAGGGCTAGGATGGCGGCGGCGGTGCCCCGCCGGTAGGGCGGAGCCTCCGGCGGGGATATTTTCAAACAGAAAAAAGGGATTGACGTCAGTCTGACAGGCAGTCGGTCAGGGTTTTGGTCAGATTGCGCAGCAGGGCCGCGTAAACATCGGGGCCGGGTGTCAGGGTCGTGCCCTCGATATCCTGCGGAGCGCCGACTTTGGCTTGCGAACCTTCGGTCACGGTCAGGATGAAGCCGGGGTCACGGCCCGCCTCGGGGAAGATGCAGACCGCGCCTGCGCCGGCGATGGTCTGGCGCAATTCGGTCAGGCGTGCGGCGCCGGGTGTGCTGGCATCGCCCAGTTCTATCGCGCCGGCGACGTTGACCCCGAAATGATCGGCGAAATATCCCAGTGCGTCATGAAACACGACGAACGGCCGGGTGCGGACGGGGGCAAGTGCTGTCGTCAGTTCGGCATCGAGGGCGGCAAGTTCAGACTGCGCCTTGCCGGCATTGGCGGCATAGGTCTCTGCATGTTCGGGGTCGGCAGCCGACAGCGCCTTGCCGATCGTGTGGACCCAGGCGGCCGCGTTCGTCGGGTCCAGCCAGGCGTGCGGATCGGTACCTTCTTCGCCTGCAAAGCGCCGGACGGTGCCGCCGCCGCTGTGCAACAAGGCTACGGATTTACCCGGACCAAGGTTATCGACCGCCTTTTGCAGCGCGGGCATCAGCTCCGGCCCCACCCAGAACACAAGATCGGCCCCGGCCAGTTCCGTGGCCTGGGACGGGCGCAGTTGCAGGTCATGCGGATCGCCGCCCTGGGGCAGCAGCATGAAAGGCGTACCAAGATCGCCCATCACCTGACGCACCAGCGAATCGACCGGGCCAAAATCGGTGACGACCTTTGGCACCTCGGCCGTGGCCGCTGTTGCGCACAGGACCGTAGACAGGATAGTCCATTTAAGAATTCGCATTTACCTTGCCTTTTGCTGCGTTAGGTGGGAAGATGTAAATGTTATGATATAACATGTCAAGAGGCCATGCATGCAGTCCGAGGCGTTAGCCTTTCAGTCCCACGATCACGCCGGATGCAGTGCCGAAGCGCTTGCCGGGGCCGAGGCATTGGCGGCGGCCAAGGGCCTGCGCCTGACCCCGGTGCGGCGTCGTGTGCTTGAAATCCTGCTTGAGGCGCATCGCGCCATGGGGGCCTATGATGTGTTACAAAGGCTTGCGGCGGAAGGCTTTGGAAACCAGCCCCCGGTCGCTTACCGGGCGTTGGAGTTTCTGGTGGAACAGGGGCTTGCGCACCGCATTCAAAGGCTGAACGCGTTCACCGCCTGCATGCACCCCGGCCATGACCATGTGCCCGCCTTTCTGATCTGTCGCACCTGCAATGCCGTGGCCGAGGCACCCGCCGCTTCGGTGCGCGTGGCTTTGGAAGCGGCCGCTGCCGCCGTTGGCTTTACAGTAGAACGCAGCACGGTCGAGGCGCTGGGTCTTTGCCCCGCCTGCACAGGTGCCGCGTGAGCCTGATTGCTGCCGAACATCTGTGCGTGCATCTTGGCGGGGCCGAGGTCTTGCATGATGTCACGCTGGGTATCAGCGCGGGCGAGATCGTGACCATCCTTGGCCCCAACGGATCGGGGAAATCAACGCTGCTGCGGGCGCTGATCGGGGTTGTGCCGGCCAGCCACGGGCGGGTTCTGCGCCGCGCCGGGTTGCGGATCGGATACGTTCCGCAGCGGTTGGCGGTGGAC
>JBGSRQ010000266.1:0-6825 GCA_041737515.1 Rhodobacterales bacterium
GCCGCTGCGGTGCGGGCACCGTTACCGGCGCTGGCTGGGTCTGCTGACCGTCACACTTGCAATCGCGATCAACCCAAATTTCCTGAAGCCGCTTGCCATAGCGCCGGGTGATGATCGGATAGTTTTCCCGCTGCGCATCACTGAAACTGTCATTGCCGAACTTCATCTCGACAAATTCCACAGGAACACCGCCCGCCATAGTCACGATATCAAGCCGCGATCCGGCGAAACCGTAGCGAGTCTGGGGTGACCCGTTTGGGTTGGTCAGCATCGTGCCCGCCCTGTCGAACGTCACTTCCGAATAAATCCCTGTTCCCGGCGTTTTGGGCAGTTGCTTGACCTGTTCATGCACACAGCGCTGCCGCTCGGTACCTGCCGCAACGCAGTTGCATGCCAGCAAGCACAAAAGATCAAGCGTGGCCTTGCTGGCCCCGGTCACCGGCCCGGTATAATACCCCCCGGCCGAGATGGTGTTTCCCTTGTTCATCAGCATGCGGTCGGTCAGCCGGGTTGCAGCCTTGCCTTGCAGAAAGACGTTCGGCGACCAGCTCAGAAACGTTGCGCGGTGCAGATTGACGCCCGAGATCACACCGCCACCCACACCGGGCTCATCCCCGATTGATACGGAAAATTCGCTGCCCTTGATGCCGCACATCGCCCCTTTGTGCGATTTCACCGTGGTCGTGCCCTTGGCCAGATCCTTGGAAAAAGCAACGTTGGTGAATGGCACCGGCACCGACGGCGCCTTGCACACGTCGGGCAAGGTAGACCGGACCATCCCGGTAGAATTCTTGTGGCAGAGTGTCAGCCCGTTGATGGCAACCAGTTCAGGCATCCGCTGGCTCCTTGTTTGTTGATGCGGCAGCGGCCCCGCGCACGGTGGCACTGCCAAACCTGATATCGCGGCACAGCCCGATGACATCGCGCGCGCCCGAACGCTGGCTGCACGAGATCACGCTGCGTTCAACCTGCAGATCGGTCGCGGATGATACCGGCCCTGCGGCCATGGCAAGCGCCGTCATCACCCCCTGCACGGCAGTGCCGCAATGGCCAAGGGTCAAGGGCGGCGTTTCAAAATCTGCCATCAGATCGTCAGGCAGGTCGGCCCGCGCCAAAGCCACGCCGATCTCTTCGCTGCGCCACCGTTCGCCATTCAGATCAACCATCAGCCGGCATACGGGAGCCGCTCCAACAGCCGCCTTGAAGGGGCGGGCAAGAGCCGCGCCCAGCATCGTATCCGGGCGCATCACGTCCTGATCTTCATGCCCGGACCAGTGGCCGTCGATCCAGCCCAGCGGCGCGGAGAGGCGCATGCCAGCGGGAGAGGTCAGCCGAAGGGCGGCAGCACCTTCTGACGGAATGACACCGTGTGGCTGCGTGCGCGCGAGCAGACGGTTTTCAACAGCCAGAACATCCAGAAATTCGGCATGCACAAGACTGTCGACGATGGCGACGATGGCTTCGCCATATCGTCCCCCGGCCACCTCCCGTTCGGTCGCTGCAAGGGTCGCAAGGAACGTCGCCTGATCCGACCAGATCACTTGCAGCAGGTGTGCCGGAACATCCGCCCTCAGCGCGCCGGGCCAGTCGGACGGATGGTTGCCAATCCCCTGCGTGCGCAGCCACGCCGGAAGACACAGGCGCATCGGCACGGCCCAATCCGAAACCTGACATTGATCGGCCAGATCGGCCATGGCCGCCGCCAGCAGACGCTGCAGCCGCACCACAGGATTGTGTATCTGGTGAAACCCGAACACCGGCGACACTGTCACGGGCAGCCCGTCCGGCCCGATGGCCCCGGCCTCTTTCACAAATGCCTTGCGCCCGGCGCGATAGCCGGTGGCGGCGCTGGCGAGATTCGGTCCAAGCGCGCAACAAAGACCCGCGCCGTTCAACAACGCTTCACCGATCATTGCACGAACCCCGACGCCTGAACCATCCGCACGCTGGAACCTTCGACCTCGGTATCACGCCCGTTGCAGGGCACCGAAACATTCCACACCATCGAAAACCGCAGGGCATCGGCATCAATGCAAAGCCCGATCAGACGGGGACGATCATCTGTCCGCGCCCGTCCGACGCCGGTGCGGGCGGTGAACACGATCTGTGGCAGGCGCAGGCTGATCGGCCCGTTGCCGCCAGCATTTTCAATCGACACAGGCTCGCCCCCCTTCAACGCAAGGCGCTGGTCGGCCGGTGCAGCATGATGGAAAGCCGGGTCAAAATCGGCGGGCAACAGCGGATGGCGGTCTTCAAGCCAAGCGTCGTCATAGGTTCCGGCCAGACGCTGCCGGGGCCGCCAGTGAGGCTGTATGGACCCAAATCCTGCGGGGGGCGGAAAGACCTTGCCCGGCACGATCGGATGCGCCAGGTCCTCCAGGGCGGGCAAGTTGATCTGCATTCCGGGCCGCAACCGCGACCAGTCATCAATCCAGCCTTGCCCGATGGGATTGTCGGGGTGGGGGTCGGCCTTCTTGTCGCCGATCTGGGACGCGCCGCCCAACGCGGACCTCCAGCCCAGAGGCACACTCGCCACAGGCTCGGCGGCATAGGCAATCGGCCCCGACCGCGCGCCTTCAACCCGGCGCGCCCCATGGCATCGCAGCGTCTTGGTCATTGCGCCCACGGCAAACGTCACAGGAATGACCGGCGCTGCCTTTGCGTCGTTGCGCATGGCGGTACCATGCAGCACAACATCGGCGGCGGGCCGAAACGGGCAGAAATCGGAATCCTCCAGCAATTCTTCGGCCTTTGCGCCGTCATAATGCGGCACAAGGCGCGGCGGGGTCTGATTTGCGGAAATTCGCGGAAATCCGGCAGGGTCTATGTCGAACGTGGCCCTTATCGCCACAACCCAATGCTCCACGCCCCGCGCGTCCCGCAAAAGGTAGCCGGCGGCAGCGAAGGGCGTGATATTTTCGGTCTGCCACATTCTGCGGTTCTATCAGTTCAGATCAATCCACGCCGCGTGCAGCGTGATGTCGCGGTCTGAAATCTGGGTGATGCTGGTGCCTGCAACCCGGATGCGGCCATCCTTGTGCAGATCAAGCCGTGCCGCACCGTTCACCAGACTAAGCGTCCCGCTTGCAGGGTCCACCTGGACCCGGTCCAGCAAAAGCAAAAGCCGCGACAGAAGATCGGTATTGCCGCCAAGGGCGTGCAGCACAAGGTCGTTGGGATCAATCGGTTTGGTCATCGCTGTCTCCGTTCCGGGTTCAATTCTGCTGTGCCGCCAAATAGGCCTGCTGCGCGTTCATCGACAGTTTGACGACGTAGTTGCCGTGCATCATCGTTCCCATCAGATAGGGATCAGATGGCTGAGGCCCCATCACGACCGACCCGACAATGGCACCGTTGCGCGCCATGCTGATCAGCACAGCCACACGCGCAGGCTTCTTTTCAGGGCCGATTTCACTTGCGAAGACGAACAGGCTGTTGAACACGGAAACCTTCGCCAACTCGCCAAATTCGGTCTTTTCGTGCGGGTTCAGAGTAAAGGCCTGTCCGGGCAACAACGTCTGGATCGCGGCCTCGGCCAGTGCCGCCGCTGTGTTCGCCATGGCCTGAGGATCGGGGCTTGCGTCCTTTGGCATGGGTGCGAGCGGGGCGATCACAGCCTGCATAAGACCCGAGTTGCGGTTGGGATCGTCTGCGTCGATCCACAGGGCGTAGCGGCCCTTTTCGGGCGATGGTTGCGCGATATCCAGCGCCTGCCAGTTGGCCGGAACAGCATATCGGAAGGCAGGCTGATCCGAACCTGCATCCAGCGTGACGGCCTGAGCGGTATTGGCAATCGGATCCGGGTTTTCGGTCTTGGCAAAGGCGATGCTGCCGACAAAGCGCGCGATATCGGGGGCATAGGCGTCGAAATGATCGGCGTGAAACTTCAGCCGCAGGATCAGAAGCTCATCCCCGCGCCGGAACACTGCGATACGATTCACGATCATGATGCCGCTGGCATTGTCACCGCCCAGAACCTCGCCAAAGTCCGGATCATGCGCCATGACACCGAAATCCAGGGCCCCCCACACGCTGGCCAGAAGCCGCGCATAATCACTGGCAAGGGCCACCCGTTCGGGGAAAATCCGCGCGGTGTAGACCCGAATCTCGAACCGGTCCCGATTCAGGGGTTCATAGCCGATATACCGTTCCTGGAACGCGGAAAACATTGCAAAATCAACGAAATCCATTGGCACGGCATCGGAATCATTCCAGATGAATCCGGCAGGGGCAACGGATGCAAAATCCAGATCGGACTCGGCGAACGCAAATTCGGTATCTGCCGGTTCAATCCGTATCATCGCGAATTTGGGATCGGTCTCTTCAGCCATGATCGCCCCCGCGCAGGCCATGAAAATGGTCAACAGCGCCCCGAACATTACCCCGGCTTTCTGCATACCGATGCCCTTCATTCCAAATCCGCATCAATTGCCCCACGCCCAGTTCCACGCCGATTTTGCCCCCGCCCAGACCTTGTCAAGCCCGACGACCCCACCCTCGACCTTGACGCCGGCGCCGACCCCCAGACCGATCTTTGCGCCGGCCTCGGCGCGTAGTTTGCCCTTTTCATAGCCTGCTTTTGCCTCGGCCCCGGCCTGCGCGCCGACCTGCCCGCTGAGCGTGCCGCCGACCATGATGCCGATATCCCAGTTTTCGCTCAGTTCCGGCACTTTGTCGTCGGTGGCCCAGTTCCACAGGTGAATAACCGGGTTGGCAATGCGTCGTGGGGTAACATGAATCCGGCCCGACACCTCGCCCTCGATCAGATTTATCTCGGCACCAAGTTTGCCGCCAAGGGTGGCCTGCTCGGGTTTCAGAACCACTTCGCCCTTGGCTTCGGCCGAACCGGAAACGGCAGACCCCTTGGCGCCACCGCTCAGCAGATTGTTCTCATTTGATTTGGCCGCGCCTTCGATCACGCTGGCCGACGCCTTGGCCCCGCCCGAGATGTCGGCCCCGCCAGTGGTTACCTTGAACGCGCCCGATGATTTGGCATCCGCACCGAACACCCGGCCATCGCCGCTGAATGTCGATGTTTCGTCGCCGAATTTCCCTTTCGCCGCCCCCACATCAAAGAATTCGTGCTTGGCGGTGCCTTCAAACAGCGTGACGTTGTCTTCCCACTTGCCGCCGAAATCGCTATCGACCTTGTGGGTGCCATCGGGGTTCGTGCGGGTATAACCCGACTGCAGATATTCCCGCTTGCCGACCATCCATTCTTCTTTGGTGCCGCCATCCTTGGAGCTTAGGCTTGGACCAGAGGCCGACATATCCCAGAACGGCTTTGGCTCTTCCGCGGTCTGGCCCTTGGGCGGATTTGGCACCACGATGTTGGTGGGGCGCGAAGCAAGATAAGCCCGCAGCGCCACCAGATCGGCATCTTCGGCTGCTTTCTGGTCCACCGGCTTCATCGGAATGTGCCACGGCTGCCACGCAGGGCCAGACCGCCAATAGGGCACTGTGAACTTGTCATGCAGAGGCAGATCGCTGTTAAGCATGCACATGCCCGGCTTGATCCCCTTGCTTTGCGGCTCGGGCAAAAAAATGTAGGGCGGGCCTGGCCATGGGTCTTTGGGGGACATCGCGCGACCTGTCAGTTCTGGTTGATCACATCGGCCTTCAGGCTGATGCTTTTCCCCTGAATCACAATGTCGCCTTCCTTGGACATTGTGAACACCGACTTTTCGCCCACCTTGATGGTGAACTGATCACCGACACGGATGTTCATCACCTGCCCCACATCGGTATCGTGGCGTCCGCGCACGATGACGCTCATCGCCTTGCCGACCGATTGCTGGAACGAGTTTCCGACGATGGTCGATTTCACCACGCCGACAATTTCGGATGAGGCCCCGTTCACGACCTCGGATTTGTTCTTTTCGACGAAAAGCTGCATGTTGCCCTTGGCAAAATTGAACGGATCGGGGATTTTCAGTTTTTCCATGATGCCGCCCGCCTTGGCGAACAGCAGGCGGGTCTTGCTCATCAGGGTTGATGACAGCGGGTTCTTGCCCACCGCGATGGAAAGGTTGCCACCGATGGTTTCATCATGGTCACCGCCCACTTCGATCGACTTGTCATGACCGACGATCTCGGATTGGTCACGACCCACGCGCTTGGAGCGGTCATTGCCGATTTCGATGTTCATGTCCTTTTGGCCATGCACGAAAATTTCTTCCTTGCCGGCCTGATCTTCAAACCGCAGCTCGTTATAGCCGTCGCCCTGATGCGTGTCGGTCTTGAAGGTGGAACGCGATTTATGTTCGGGCAGCGCATAGGGCACAGTGTTGCGGCCGTTGTAGACACATCCGGTCACCACCGGCTTGTCGGGATCGCCTTCCAGAAATTCAACAATGACCTCCATCCCGATCCGGGGAATGATCATGCCGCCCCAGCCTTTGGAGGCCCAATTCTGGCTGACACGGCAGCGCATTGAATAAGCCTTCTCAAGGTCCCAGTGAAAATGCACCAGAATGCGGCCAAACTCATCGCAGTCAATCTCGCCTTCACCCACGACGACGGCGGTTTGCGGGCCATGCACCACAGGCACTTCGGTGACCTGCGGCGGGGCCAGCGGTGCTGTGGTCGGCATCAGCACATACTGTGCGCTGTAGGAATAGCCGTCGCTCATGTTTCCGCCAGAGCCGTAGCCTTCGGACACATAGCTGTGCGAGATGGACAGGCAAAGATAGGCGTCACCGGTAATGCCCGATACCTTGTCGCCCGTCACCGATACCACCATGCCCGAGCCCAGCGAAACGCAGTCGCCCATCGCCCGGTGCCGCCGGTCGTGCCCGCGTTCGCGCAGCACGCGCTGGCCGACAA
>JBGSRQ010000185.1:0-4847 GCA_041737515.1 Rhodobacterales bacterium
ATCTCCCGCAAGCGGTGCTGCCACCGCAAGCACGCCCCAAAGCGCTGCGTATATCATCACGAACGCCGGAAGCCGCCGCCGGCAAAACAGCGCCAACCCCCACGCCAGCCCTCCCGTCAGGCTAAGCGCGGACAATGCAAGGATCAGCCCGGCATGTGCCAGCCCGCGAACCATGCCCTAGCCGTAATGCGCCACCGGCGTCCCCGCGAGAGCCGAGATGTTCAACAATCCCCGTGCCGAAATCGACGGAGTCACGATATGCGCCGTGTTGCCCATCCCCATCAGGATCGGCCCGACCTCAAGCCCGCCCGCCTTGTAGCGCAGCATGTTGCGCGCAACCGAAGCCGCGTCGGTATAGGCGAAAACCAGGATGTTCGCCGCCCCCTTGATGCGCGCATTGGGAAAGATGCGCGCGCGCAGATCGGGGTCAAGGGCGGCATCGGCGCTCATTTCGCCCTCATAGGCGAAATCGACGCCACGGGTATCCATGATCGCAAGTGCTTCGCGCATCCGCCTGCCCGAATCCGTATCCAGATTGCCAAAGTTGGAATGGGCGCACAGCGCCACATTCGGGGTGACGCCGAACCGCCGCGCATGACGGGCCGCGCCGCAAATGGTGGTCGCTATCTGTTCCGGGGTCGGCACCGGATGCACCTGGGTGTCGGCGATGAACAGGGGCCCATCCTCCATCACCATCAGCGACAGTGCCCCCTGCGGCGACAGCCCACCGCGTGCAAGGATCTGCTCGACATAGTTCAGATGCCACAGATATTGCCCGAAGGTGCCGCAGATCAGACTGTCGGCATCGTCACGGTGCACCGCAATCGCGCCGATCGCCGTGGAATTGGTGCGCATCACCGCGCGGGCGATATCGGGGGTGACCCCCTTGCGCTCCATCAGTTCGTGATAGCTGCCCCAGTAGTCGCGATAGCGGTGATCGCTTTCAGGGTTCACGATCTCGAAATCGCGGTCGGGGCGGATCGGCAGGCCGGCGCGTTCGCAGCGGGTTGCAATCACCTCGGGCCGGCCGATCAGAATGGGTTTGTCGGTGGTTTCCTCCAGCATGGCGTTGGCCGCGCGCAACACCCGCTCATCCTCGCCTTCCGCAAAGATGATGCGGCGGGTCGCGGTCGCAGCGGCCTCGAACACCGGACGCATGATCAGCGCCGATTTGAACACCGACCCGTCCAGCTTGGCACGGTAGGCTACCATGTCGTCAATCGGCCGCGTCGCCACCCCGGTTTCCATGGCAGCACGGGCCACGGCACTGGCCACCACCCCTATCAGACGCGGATCAAACGGTTTTGGGATCAGATAATCCGCCCCGAAACTAAGCTGTTCGCCCTTGTAGGCTGCGGCTGCCTCGGCGCTGGTCGTAGCACGGGCAAGGGCTGCGATGCCTTCGATACAGGCAATCTGCATTGCGTCGTTGATCTGCGTTGCCCCCACATCCAGCGCGCCCCGGAAGATGAAGGGAAAACACAGCACGTTGTTGACCTGATTGGGAAAATCGCTGCGACCTGTCGCAATGATCGCATCGGGTGACACGGCACGCGCGACATCTGGCAATATCTCGGGCGCGGGATTGGCGAGCGCGAAAATGATCGGCCGCGGAGCCATCTTCGCCACCATCTCCGGCGTCAGAACGCCCGGGCCCGACAGACCCAGAAACAGATCCGCGCCGTCAATCACATCATCCAGCTTTCGCGCATCGGTCTTTTGCGCATAGGCCGCCTTTTGCGGGTTCATATCCTCGGCCCGGCCGTCGTAAACCAAGCCGTGAATATCACACAGCCAGACATTCTCGCGCCGCACCCCCAGCTTCAGCAGCATGTTCAGGCAGGCAATTCCCGCCGCCCCACCGCCCGTGGATACGATCTTGATCTGATCAAACCGCTTGCCTGCAACCAGCAATGCGTTGCTTGCCGCAGCCCCCACAACAATTGCCGTGCCGTGCTGATCATCGTGAAAGACGGGAATGTTCATCCGCTCACGGCAAAGCGCCTCGACAATAAAGCAATCGGGTGCCTTGATGTCCTCAAGGTTGACCGCCCCGAAGCTTGGTTCCAGCGCGCAGACGATATCGGCCAGCTTGACCGGATCCGCCTCGTTCACCTCGATGTCAAAGCAGTCGATGTTGGCGAATTTCTTGAACAGGACCGCCTTGCCCTCCATAACGGGTTTGGAGGCAAGTGCGCCGATATTCCCCAACCCCAGAACGGCGGTGCCATTGGTGATCACAGCCACCAGATTTCCGCGCCCGGTATAGCGGCTGGCCGTCGATGGATCGGCCTTGATTTCAAGGCATGCATCGGCCACGCCGGGGCTGTAGGCAAGGCTCAGATCGCGGCCGTTGGCCAGGGGCTTGGTTGCGCGGATCTCCAGCTTTCCGGGGCGCGGAAATTCGTGATAATCCAGTGCGGCCTGCTTTGCCGCGTCCTGCCGTGCCTCGTCCATCTGTGCCTCCCGAAAATTTAGTTTAATATTAAACTATACTTGAAAACCCGCAACCCCCCGGCGCGAGCGAAGCAGTTTGCGCGCATCCTTGCAAATCGCCCGCATCCCAACCAGTCTGCGCATAACACGAAGGACACCCAAAATGACAGAAACCCGCGCCGAAATTCGCTTGCCCACGACAGAGCTGCGCGATGACCTGCCGTTCTTCACCAAAACGCTGGGCATGCGGCTGGATACGATCTACCCCGCCGACAACCCGGAGGTGGCGGTGCTGTCGGGCCACGGCCTGCGCCTGCGCCTGCAGAAAGGCGCCTCCGAATCCCCCGGCACCCTGCGCATCCTGACCGAAAACCCCGATGCGTTTGCAAGCGGCCAGCGCCACCTCACCGCCCCCAACGGCACCAGAATCGAGATTGACGACCTGAACCCGCCTGTCATTCTGCCTGCTACCGAGCACGCCTTTGTCGTGCGCCGCCTGGCAGATCAGGCCCCTTGGGTCATCGGGCGCGCGGGCATGCACTACCGTGATCTGGTGCCAAGCCGTCTTGGCGGCGCAATCATCGCCAGCCACATCCGCATCCCTGACGGCGGCCCGGTGCCCGACATGGTGCATTTCCACAAGGTCGGCTTCCAGCTCATCTTCTGCATCAAGGGCTGGGTCGATGTCGTTTATGAGGACCAGGGTCCGAAAATTCGCCTGACCGCAGGCGATTGCTTCATCCAGCCGCCAGAAATCCGCCACCGTGTGCTTGAGGCTTCGGACGGGATCGAGGTCATCGAAATCGGCGTCCCCGCCGAACACATCACCGAAATCGACCACAAGATGACCCTGCCCACCTCCGAGCTGCGCCCGGAACGCGAATGGCAAGGCCAGCGCTTCGTCCATAACGAAGGTGCAAAATCCGGCTTCGCCCCCTTCCGCATCCCGGGCTTCAAGGCCCGCGACACGACGATCAACGCAGGCACCAAAGGCGTCGCCTCCGTCATGGTCGCCCGTTCGGATGGGCCCGCCGCACCCTGGACCAGTCACGACACCGACATTCTTTTCACCTTCGTCATCTCCGGCTCCATGACCCTGCAAGGTCAGGGCAAGGATCCTTTTGCCCTGACCCCCGGCGATGCTTTTGTCATCCCGCCGGGCCTTGCCACCCGCTACGCCGACCCCAGCCCAGATCTCGAACTCCTCGAAGTCACCCTTCCCGGCACCTTCACCACGACCATCCTCTGACCCTTTCATTTTGACACAAATATCCTGCGGGGGTCCGGGGGTGCAAAACCCCCGGTGCCACCCCATCCAAGGAAACCGCCCATGACCCTTCTTGCTGCCGCCACCGCTGTCCGTAACCGCGCCTATGCACCCTATTCCAACTTCAAGGTCGGGGCCGCGATCCGCGCGGCCTCGGGCGCGGTTTACGCAGGCTGCAACGTCGAAAATGTGGCCTACCCCGAAGGCACCTGCGCGGAAGCCGGGGCCATCGCCGCAATGATCGCCGCGGGCGATACGGTCATCGCCGAGGTGCTGGTCATCGCCGACAGCCCTGATCCGGTGCCGCCCTGTGGTGGGTGCCGCCAGAAAATCGCGGAGTTTGCGGCACAATCCGCGCCCGTAACCCTGTGCACCACAGACGGTAAATCGCAGATGATGACCGTAGCCGACTTGTTGCCCGGCGTCTTTACCGCAGCCCATATGACCCGTTCATGACCGATGCCCGCCGCATCATCGGGCTGATCCGCGATGGTGTGCCGCCCAGCCCCGAAGACCTTGCGTGGTTCGCCAACGGCCTTGCATCGGGCGATATCACCGATGCGCAGGCGGGTGCTTTTGCAATGGCCGTCTGCCTGCGGGGCCTGGGCGAGGCGGGCCGCATAGCCCTGACCCGTGCCATGCGCGACAGCGGCCAGACGCTGCAGTGGAACCTGCCCGGCCCGGTCATCGACAAGCATTCCACGGGCGGCATCGGTGATTGCATCTCGCTTTTGCTGGCCCCCGCTCTGGCCGCCTGTGGCGCCTTCGTGCCGATGATTTCGGGGCGCGGGCTTGGCCACACCGGTGGCACACTCGACAAGCTGGAATCCATCCCCGGCCTGCGCGTCACCCTGACGCAAGACGCCCTGCGGGCCCAGATTGCCGATGTGCAATGCGCTATTGTGGCCGCCAGCGAACGGATCGCCCCCGCCGACCGCCGCCTTTACGCCATCCGTGATGTCACCGGCACGGTGGCTTCGGTCGATCTGATCACCGCCTCGATCCTGTCCAAGAAACTTGCGGCGGGGCTTGAGGCACTGGTGCTGGATGTAAAGGTCGGCTCGGGCGCCTTCATGAAGACGCTGGCCGAAGCCGAAGCGCTGGCGCAGGCGCTGGTCAAGACCGCGCAGGGTGCCGGCTGCAT
>JBGSRQ010000186.1:0-3515 GCA_041737515.1 Rhodobacterales bacterium
CCGTCGGCGCATCTCTACGGTCCCGTGCTGGGCCTGCCCGCCTTGCGCGACCAGATTGCGGCGCAGTGGTCAACGGCATACGGCGGGCCTGTCAGCCCCGGTCAGGTAGCCATCACCCAAGGCTGCAATCAGGCGTTCACCGCCGTGATGTCGACCCTTGCAGGGGCCGGAGATGAGGTGATCTTGCCGACACCGTGGTATTTTAACCACAAGATGTGGCTGGACATGCAGGGTGTGGCCTCGGTGCCGCTGGCCACGGGTGACGGGCTGATTCCCTCTGCGCAAGACGCGGCAAAACTGATCACCGACCGCACCCGCGCCATCGTTCTGGTCTCGCCCAACAATCCCGGCGGTGTGGAATACCCTGCCGCCACCTTGCGCGCGTTTTTTGATCTGGCGCAGGCGCATGGCCTGGCCTTGATTGTCGATGAAACCTATCGCGATTTTGACAGCCGCAGTGGTGCCCCTCATGATCTGTTTGCCGATCCCGACTGGCCCGAAACGCTGATCCAGCTTTACTCTTTTTCCAAGGCTTACCGGCTGACCGGGCACCGGGTAGGGGCGATTGTCGCCGACCCTGCCCGTCTGGCCGAGGTGGAAAAATTTCTTGATACCGTCGCGATCTGCCCCAGCCAGCTGGGCCAGATTGCAGCACTTTGGGGGATGCGCAACCTGTCGCAATGGGTGGCTGGCGAGCGGCACGAGATCCTTGCCCGCAAGGCCGCGATGATCCGCGGTTTTGACGCGCTGCCCGACTGGCGTCTGCTGGGGTGTGGTGCCTACTTCGCCTATGTCGAACATCCCTTTCCAATGTCATCCGATCAGCTTGCCAAACGGCTGGTCGCCGAGGCAGGTGTTCTTCTGTTGCCCGGCACGATGTTCACACCTGCGGGCGATGCGGCGGGCAAGCGTCAATTGCGCATCGCCTTTGCGAATGTGGATGGCGCGGGAATTGGCCAGCTTTTCGCACGTCTTTCCGCCTTCAAGGGCTGACAGGCCGCGCCGCACCCCCCGCTTGCTCCGCCCCGCCCTTGCGACTATGGAAGGGGGCAGAATTTCCGATCCCGCAAAGGCGACATGATGGCTAAAGCTCCTCACACCGCGGCCTCCGAGGCCGATGCCCCGAAACGCAAATCGGTCGGCTCGATGGTGATCTGGGTGTTGATGGCACTGTTGATCCTTGGGTTGGGCGGCTTTGGGGTGCAAAGTTATGGTGGCGGTGTCAGCCATATCGGGCAGGTCGGCGAGCGGCGCATATCGGTCGCCGAATACCAGCGCGCCCTGCAGGCCGAGATCAGCGCCACCAGCGCGCAGATCAAGCAGAACATCTCGATGCAGCAGGCCGTGCAGCTTGGCCTCGATGCGAAGGTGCGCCAGCAACTTGTTACGCAAGCCGCGATCAGTGATGAGGCCGACAAGATCGGCCTGTCAGTCGGTGATGCGCGAGTGGCCCGCGAAATCACCGGGATTCAGGGTTTTACCGGCGTCGACGGCAAGTTTGACCGCGAAACCTATCGCATGGCCCTGCAGCAAAACAACCTGACCGAGCGGGTCTTTGAAACCGGGGTGCGCGATGACGTGTCACGCGCACTGTTGCAAGGCGCGGTCACAGGTGGCTTCACCGCCCCCGCCCCGATGATCGACGCGCTTTACGCTTATATCGGCGAACGGCGGGGGCTGTCATTGCTGACCCTGTCGGCATCCGATCTGCTTACACCGCCCCCCTCGCCCAGCGATGCTGACCTGAAAGCCTTTTACGACGCGAATATCGCGCAATTTACCGCCCCCGAGGCCAAGCGGATCAGCTATGCCGCGATCGTTCCCGAAGATCTTGCAGGCTCGATGCCGGTCAAGGATGAGGACCTGCAAAAGCTTTACGACGAACGCCGCGCCGATTATGTGCAACCCGAACGCCGCATCGTCGACCGTCTGGTATTTCCGGATGAGGCTGCCGCAACGGCGGCCAAGGCCCGGCTTGACGCGGGTGAATCATTCGAAGATCTGGTCAAGGAACGCGGTCTGACCCTGACCGACATCGACATGGGCGACATGGCCAGGGATGACCTGGGTGCTGCGGGCGATGCCATCTTCGCGCTGGCGCAACCCGGCGTTGTCGGGCCGTTCAATTCGGACCTCGGGCCTGCATTGTTTCGCATGAACACGGTGCTTGCGGCGCAGGAAACCACCTTTACCGATGCCCGCACAGATCTTGCCGCCGAATATCAACTTGGTGCCGCCCGCAACGCGATTGCCGCCATGATCGAACCCGTGAATGACGCGCTGGCCGGTGGGGCGACGCTGGAAGAGGTGGCAAAGACCATGAACATGACCGTGGCCACCATCGACTATTCCGCCGAAAGCAAGGATCAGATGGCGGCCTACCCTGCCTTTCGCACCGCGGCCGACGGTTTGGCACAAGGTGATTTCCTGCAGGCGGTCACGCTGGGCGACGGCGGTATCGTCGTGCCGCGCCTGGATCAGATCGTGCCGTCCGCACCGATTCCCTTTGATCAGGCGAAAGAGGCCGTGACCGCCGCCTGGTCTGCCGATGCGCTGTCAAAGGCGCTGGCTGCCCGCGCGATCGAGATCAAGTCGGCGGTCGAGGGTGGCGCGTCGCTTGGCAGCTTTGGCATCGCGTCCGTCACCCCCGAGATTGCCCGCGAAGGCAGTGTCGAAGGGACCCCCCCCGATTTCATGCAGACCGTCTTTTCGATGGCCGAGGGTGATGTGCGGGTAATCGAGGGGCCGGGCTTCACCGGGGTTGTGCAACTGACCGCGATCAAACCGGCGGTGCAAGAGGGTGACGGGCCGACCGCGCTGAAGGCGTCGCTTGCGGCACAGGTCGAACAAGCGCTCGCGACCGATGCGCTGACGATGTATGGCGCTGCGGTCAGCACCGGGGCCGGCATCCAGATGGACCAGAACGCGATCAACGCGGTTCAGGCGCAGTTCCGCTAGATCATGGCGCTGACCCCTGATTTCGAGACATTCGAGGCGGGCTGGAACACTGGCCAGAACCAGCTTGTTCATGCCCGCCTTGCCGCCGATCTTGATACGCCCGTATCGCTGATGCTGAAACTGGCCGAGGCGCGGACCGATACATTCATGCTGGAATCCGTCACCGGCGGCGAGGTGCGCGGGCGCTATTCGGTGGTTGGCATGAAACCCGATCTGGTCTGGCGCTGCCGGGGTGAAGGATCGGAAGTAAACCGTCATGCGCGGTTTGACAGCGATGCCTTTCAGCCCATGCCGGGGCATCCGCTGGCCGCGCTGCGCAGTCTGATCGCCGAAAGCCGGATCGAAATGCCCGATGATCTGCCCCCGATTGCGGCGGGTCTGTTCGGCTATCTGGGCTACGACATGATCCGTCTTGTCGAACACCTGCCCGATGTGAACCCCGATCCCCTCGGCCTGCCGGATGCTGTCTTGTTGCGACCCTCGGTCGTGGCCGTTCTGGACGGCGTGAAGGGCGAGGTCACCATTGTGGCGCCGGCCTGGGTCGGCTCTGGACTGAC
>JBGSRQ010000204.1:0-3590 GCA_041737515.1 Rhodobacterales bacterium
GCTTTACCGGCTCGCCCAGCGATTGGGGTCTGCGCCGTATGGTGCTGCACTACGCGCACCTCTGCGCCGCTGCGGGCGGTGTCGATGCCTTCCTGATCGGCACTGAGATGCCCGGCCTGACCACCATCCGGTCGGCGGCCAGCACTTACCCTGCCGTTCCCGCCTTCAAGACCCTCGCGGCCGACGTGAGCGCCATCCTCGCGGCGGGCACCAAGATCGGCTATGCCGCCGACTGGTCGGAATACTTCGGCCATCATCCGCAAGATGGCAGTGGCGACGTATACTTCCACCTCGATCCGCTCTGGTCGGATGGATACGATGGTGACGATTGTCGATGCGGTGAACCTGCTGCGCGACTTTTCCAGCCACGATTTTCTGGCCGACCGCGGCGAGACGCTGGGCGATGAGGACAACCGCAGCCTCGTGAACCTGCTGACCGAGCAGATTGAATTCGCCGATGTGATCGTGCTGAACAAGGTCACCGACGCGACCCCGGCGCAGGTTGACTCCGCGCACAAGATCATCCGCGCGCTGAACCCCGATGCCCGCGTGATCGAAGCGGACCATTCCCGCGTTGACCCCGATCAGATCTTCGACACCGGGTTATTCGACTTTGACACAGCGCACGAGCATCCGATGTGGGCCAAGGAACTTTACGGCTTTGCCAACCACAGGCCCGAGACCGAAGAATACGGGATCTCCTCCTTCGTCTATCACGCCCGCGAACCGTTTGACCCCGCAAAGGTCCACGCCGTGCTGAACGGCCCTCTGTCCGGGGTGATCCGCGCCAAGGGGCATTTCTGGATCGCCACGCGCCCCGATTGGGTGGCCGAGTTCAGCTTGGCCGGGGCGATGTCCTCGGTCACGCCGCTGGGTCGCTGGTGGGCCAGCGTGCCAGAGGAGCGCATGCCGACGAACTCGGACGCGCAGGCCGAGATTGCGCGGCACTGGGCTGAACCCTGGGGCGACCGGCGGCAGGAGATTGTGTTCATCGGCACGGGACTGGACCGCGAGGCGATCTGCGCCACACTGAACGCGGCGCTGGTCACGGCCAGCGATTTCACGCCGGATTCTTGGACCAGACTATCAGATCCCTTCCCGGTCTGGGGTCAAAGGGCGGCGTGACGTAGGTGGCACGGGGCGTTTTGCCCCGGCTTGAGGGTCTGGGTGGTCTGTAACGCCGGCTGCCGTCTTGATCTGCGCCATGGCTGGCAGGCGGTGCGGGTGTCTCGGTGTAAACGGAGGTCGCCCCTTGTCCTTTGCTGGAATCTGGGTGAGCCTGCCGATATGGATCAGGAAACCCAACGCCCCCGCCTGCGCATCCGCATCATCTTTGGCGAGGCCGAGATGATGGGGCCGGGCAAGGCCGAACTGTTGGAACGGATCGACAGCACCGGGTCCATCGCCGCCGCAGGTCGTGAGATGGGCATGAGTTACAAGCGCGCATGGGAGTTGATCGGCACCCTGAACACCATGTTCCAGGGCCCCGTCGTAACCAGCACACGCGGCGGGCCCGGTGGGGGCGGGGCGGTGCTGACCGACATGGGGCGCGAGGTTTTGCGGCTTTACCGCGGCTTCGAGGCCGAAGCGGCGCAGGCCGGCGGGCGGCAGCTTGACGCCTTCAGTGCGCTGCTTTCCGATATTCCCGGTGGAAAATAGCGCTTGTGTCCACTGCGGGTTTCCTGCGATATGTTCTTGGAAACATATCTCTGGAGAACCCGGAATGACCGCGAACAGAACGTCGATCCCCGCCCTTGCGCTTGGCCTTGCGCTTGGCCTGACCTGCGCCGCCCCGGCCTTTGCCGAAACCGCGCTGGTGGCGGTCGCGGCGAATTTTGCCGATGCAACGCAGACGCTGGCGCCGATGTTCAAGGCGGCGACCGGGCATGATCTGGAGCTGACCACCGGATCGACCGGCAAGCTTTATGCCCAGATCGGCGAAGGCGCACCGTTCGAGGTGCTGCTGTCGGCCGATGCCAAGACCCCGGCCAAGCTGGAGGAAGAGGGCAAGGCCGTGGCGGGTTCGCGGTTCACTTATGCCGTGGGGCAGCTTGCACTTTACAGCGCCAATCCCGAGACCGTGGGCGCGGATGGCAAGGCGGCGCTGGAAAACCCCGACCTGCGCTTCATCGCCATCGCCAACCCGGACCTCGCACCTTACGGTGTCGCCGCGCGCGAGGCGTTGCAGGCCATGGGGCTGTGGGACAGCCTGTTTCCCAAGGTCGTGATGGGCCAGAACGTCGGCCAGACCTTTTCGCTGGTGTCAACCGGTGCGGCCGAGGTGGGTTTCGTTGCGCTGTCGGCCGTCAAGGCACCCGGCAAGGAGCCCGCGGGCAGCTACTGGCAGGTGCCGCAAGAGATGTTTACGCCGATCCTGCAGGACGCGGTGCTTTTGAAGGCGGGCGAGGCCAATCCGGCCGCGGCGGCCTTCCTTGACTACTTGAAATCGCCCGAGGCGCTGGAGGTGATCGCGGCCTACGGCTACGGCGCGGGGAACTGATTTGGGCGGCATCGACTTTGGCCCGCTTTTGCTGACCGTGCGACTGGCGGCGCTGACCACCGGCATCCTGCTGGTGATCGGCACGCCGATTGCCTGGTGGTTGGCCACCACGCAAAGCCGCGCGAAATCGCTGGTCGAGGCGGTGACGGCCCTGCCGCTGGTGCTGCCGCCGACGGTGCTGGGGTTCTATCTGCTGGTGCTGCTCAGCCCCAACAGCGTGATCGGCGGCGCCTGGCTGTCGGCGACGGGCTCGACGCTGACCTTCTCGTTCCTCGGCCTCGCCATCGCGTCTTCGCTTTATTCCCTGCCCTTCATGGTGCAGCCGCTGCAAGCCGCCTTTGAGGGCGTCGGGCGTGGTCCGATGGAGGCGGCGGCCAGTCTGCGTGCCTCAAAGCTGGATGCGTTCTTCTCTGTCGCCACGCCGATGGCGGTGCGCGGCTATCTGACGGCGATCGTGCTGACATTTGCCCATACCATCGGCGAATTCGGTGTCGTGCTGATGGTGGGCGGTAATATCCCGGGCCGCACCAAAGTTGTGTCGATCCAGATCTACGAATATGTCGAGACCATCAACTACAACGCGGCACATACGCTGGCGGCGATACTGCTGGTGTTTTCCTTCACGGTGCTGCTGGCGGTCTATACCTTCAATCGCCGCTTTCCGCTGCATGTGGGCTAAGCGATGAGCGAAGTTTCTGTCGAGATCCGCCTGTCCTACCCTGATTTCTCGCTGGAACTGGCGCAGGACTTTGCCGGTAGCGGCATCACCGCCCTGTTCGGCCCCTCTGGCTGCGGAAAATCCACGCTTCTCCGCGTGATGGCGGGGTTCGAACGTCGCGCGAAGGGCCGGGTCAGCTTCGGGGATGAGGTCTGGCAGGACAGGCGTGCATTTGTGGCCCCGCATCGGCGCGGTGTGGGCTTCGTGTTTCAGGACGCGCGGCTTTTTCCGCACCTGACAGCGCGCGGCAATCTTGACTACGCCCACCGCCGCGCCGCCCGCGAGCCTGCCCGCTACAGCTTTGAAGATGTGGTCAGCGTGCTGGACCTTGCACCCCTGTTCGGCCGCCGGTCGGGTCAGCTTTCGGGGGGC
>JBGSRQ010000223.1:0-4102 GCA_041737515.1 Rhodobacterales bacterium
GTCGAGGCGATCAGAACCGTCCGGTCGGGCGTCACGAAGCCGCGCAGGATCGCGCGACCGGCCTCCATCATCTCGGCGGCGATCAGGATGTCCACGTCGCCCGCCGCCGGCAGCAACGCAAAAACCGGCAGGCGCGCAGCATCGGGCGCCATTTCGATATAGTAGATCGTGGCGCCGGTTCGTTGCGACACGCCGGCGACCGACGTGGCCTGGCAGACATAGCCGTTGGCGCGGGCCAGATCCTCGATCCAGCCGGTCAGCACGCCACCGCCCTGCCCGCCCACGGCCATGACGGCCAGCTTGATGACCCCTGCCAGGGACGGATCGGGGGTCTGCGGCACAAAGCCCGTCTGCAGGTTCATGCCCCGAACTCCAGTCGCCGCGCCTGCCTGCGCGTCTGAAGCCAGCCGATCACCCGCGACCGCACCCCGGCCCACCAGCGTTCCAGCGCGCCCGGGTTGTGCACCACATCGGCGCGGTAGAATGACGGGCAGAGCACGGCGGCATCCGCTACCTCGCCGCAGTTGCCACAGCCGACACAGCTTTGGTCGATGCTGGCCACCGGATCATCGCGCAAGGGATCGTCCAGCCGTTTCACCGAAAGCGACGGGCAGCCCGACAGCCGGATGCAGGCGTGATCGCCGGTGCAGATATCTTCATCCACACCGAACCGCGGAGCCGCCACCCGACGCCCCTCGCGGATCGCGGCCTGCGCCAGCGGCTTTTCGCGGCGTTGGCGGTTCAGCATGCACTCGGACGAGGCGACGATGACCTTTGGCCCCGGCGCATCGGTTGTCAACGCCTCGCGCAGAACGTCGCGCATCCGGGTCACGTCATAGGTGTTGTCGATTTGACGCACCCAATCGATCCCGATGCCGCGAAGGGCCCTGGTGATCGGGTGTTTGGTGGCTTTGGTCGGGTTGTCGGCGCGGCTGGACATGATGTCCTGCCCGCCGGTCGCGGCCGAATAGTAATTGTCCACGATCACCGCCACGCCGTCGGATTTGTTGAATGCCATGTTGGTGAAACTGGACGACAACCCGTTGTGCCAGAAACCGCCATCGCCGATGATCGACACCGGCCTGCGAGCGCCGCCGCCATCAAATGCGGCATTGGCAGCAGGGCCAAGGCCGTAGCCCATGGTTGCGCCGCCTATTTCGAACGGCGGCAGCGACGCGAACAGATGACAGCCGATATCGGCGCTGATCTGCAGCTTGCCGGTTTCCTCCTGCACCAGTTTCATCGCGGCAAATATGGGGCGTTCCGGGCAACCGGTGCAGAACCCCGGCGGGCGGATCGGCACGGTTTTCGTCAGGTCCGGTATCGCCGGGCGGTCCTGATTGGGCGCGCGCACAACGGCGGGCAGCAGGTCGGGGGCGGCCTGCCGGAAGAATGCGGTCAGCGCATCCAGCATCACCTGCCCGGTATATTCACCCGCCATCGGCAAGATGCCCTTGCCCTTCAGTTTCACCGACGAACCCGCGCGGTATAGGAAGGTCGAGAGCTGCTGTTCGATGAATTCGGGCTGGCCTTCCTCAATTACAAGGATCTGCTCCTTGCCTTCGCAGAACTCCAGAAACTGCGATGAAAGCAACGGGTAAGTGACGTTCAGCACATAGAGCGGCACGTCTGTTGCTCCGTGCAGATCAGCCAGCCCCAGCCGCTGCAAAGCCCGGATCACGCCGTTATACATTCCGCCCTGCAAGACCAGCCCCACCGGCGCGACCCTTGGCCCGAACACCTCGTTCAAGCCGCGCTCGACGATGAAGCGTTCGGCGGCGGGCCAGCGGTTTTTCACCTTGTCCTGTTCATGCGCGAAAGACATCGGCGGCAGCACGACACGGGCGAAATCGGATTGCGGGTTCGACAGCGCATCGCGCACCGACAGCGTCGGGCGCTGGTTGTCGCAGGTGTCAAACGATCCCGTCACATGGCACGATCTGATCCGCACCATCAGCATGACCGGGGTGTTCGACGCCTCTGACAATTCGAACCCGTCTTTCACCGCCTTGGTGATGCAGGGCAGATTGGGGCGCGGGTCCAGAAGCCAGAACTGCGATTTCATTGCAAAAGCGTGGCTGCGTTCCTGCATGATGCTGGAGCCTTCGCCGTAATCCTCGCCCACAATCACCAGCGCACCGCCGGTCACACCCGAGGACGCAAGGTTTGCCAGCGCATCCGACGCCACATTCACGCCGACCGATCCCTTGAACGTGACCGCACCCCGGATCGGATAATGCACCGACGCGGCCAGCATTGCCGCCGCCGCCGCCTCGTTCGCGTTGGCCTCGAACCTTATGCCAAGCTCTGAAAGCAGGTCTTCCGCATCGGCCAGAACGTCCATCAGGTGGCTGATCGGCGCGCCCTGATAACCGCCGACATAGCCGACCCCGTTTTCCAGAAGCGCCTTGGTGATCGCAAGGATGCCTTCGCCGGTAAAGGTTTCACCAGCACCAAGGCGCAGATGTTCCACTTCTGCCTTGAAGGACCGTTCTGCCATCTGCCGTGACCCCTTACTTTGCCGGATCGGTGTTTGACCACAGCACGGGGCCACCCTTTGCCTCGTAGGCCATGCCCTTGGGGAAAGAGATCGCCTCAAGCTGAAGGCCCCAGGGTGAAAAGAAGTAAAGGATGCTCTGCCCTGCTGCCGGTCCGTCGCTGACCGGCAAGGGGCCCATCAGCGTCCGGATGCCCGCGGCCTCAAGATAGCGCGCCGCCGCGTCAATATCGTCGACGTAAATCGCAATATGATGGCCGCCGATGTCGCTGTTGCGGGCGGCCACGGTTTTCTGGTCTGGCGCGGTGTATTTGAACAACTCGATGTTGGAGCCGAAGCCGCAGCGCACCATGGTGATCTGTTCGACCACCGCGCGTGGATCGACATCCAGAAGATCGGCCATGAAGGTGCCGGTATCATCACGGAACGGGCCAAAGGACAAGGCCTTCTGGCACCCCAGCACATCGACGAAAAAGCTTTCCGCCTGCGCAAGGTCGGGCACCGTCAGCCCGATGTGGTTCACCCCGCGCATGCCCGGCAGGCTATCGGCATCGGCAAACGTCGGCAGGCTGATCAGCGTCAGTGCGGCAATGAGGGGCAGTTTCATATTTTCCTCCTTCTCGGTTCGTTTGGCCGGGTGTCGGGTCGGCCGCTGCCTCAGATCTCGTGCTTGCGGATATTGGTCAGCATCTTTTGCAGCGTTCCGACAAAGGCGGTGCGTTCCGCGTCGGGGATGCCGCGAAACATCCGTGCCTGCGCATCGGCCATGCAGGGCCACAGCGTCGCAAACACCGCGCGGCCTGCGTCGGTGATGAACACCCGTGTGGCGCGGTTGTCGGTGGCGTCGGTTTCGCGGCGGATCAGGCCGTCCGCCGCCAGTTGGTACAGCGCGCGCGACAGGGTGGATTGTTCGACGACCGAAAACACCGCCAATTCGCGGATCAATGGGCCGTCATTGACCGACAGCACCGCCAGCGCGCGCATCTTGGGCGTGCTCAGACCCAGCATTGCCATCTCGTCGCGCAGGCTGGCGTTATAGCGCCCCATGATGCGGTTCATCAGATAGGGCGCATAATTCGTCAGACCGATGTCGGCCAGCGCGCGGAGCAAGCCTTGTCCTTCGGAAGATTGATCCTTCATGCGCCCAGCCCTTTCGCGGCCAGATAGCCCGAGCCGCCGCCAAGGCCGGGACCAGGATGGGTGGAGGCGCCAATATGGATCAATCCGCGCACCGCACCCGTGCCGTTGGTGGAATGAGGATAGGGACGGAAGATGAAGAACTGGTCCAGACTGCACAGCCCGCCGTAAGGATCGCCGCCGACAAGATTGATGTTCATCGCCTCCAGATCGGCCGGGGAACAGGCGCGGCGGGCCAGTTTGATCGCATCGAAGTTGCGGATGTGGCGCGCAAGAATGGCCTCGATGCGGTCGGCGAACGCCTCGCGGGTGGCGTCCGACCATGTGCCATCGGTCGCAATCGTTCCCGCCGCATCGCCCTTGATGACGCGCGGCGCGTCGGGGATCTGCAGCCACAAGAGAGCCTTGCCCTTGGGGCAGCGCGACGGGTCCAGCCGGTGCGGCTGGCCCGCGCAGACGGTGGGCACG
>JBGSRQ010000259.1:0-6115 GCA_041737515.1 Rhodobacterales bacterium
TGGAAAACGCTCGGCTCCGAGGGCCCCCCGGTCGTCAACGTGAACGGCCCCCGCTACGGTGCGGTCTGGGGCGCGGACCGCCGCCTTCTGGGGTTGAACAACATAGAACTGATCACCGACCGCCCGCTGGAGGTGAACCTGCGCGAGATCAAGGTGGTCAAGCGCGATTATCCCGACCGTGCGATGATCGTGTCGCTTATGGTGCCGTGCGACGAACAATCGTGGAAAGACATCCTCGCCCACGTCGAAGACACCGAAGCCGACGGGGTGGAACTGAACTTCGGATGCCCGCACGGGATGAGCGAGCGTGGCATGGGCTCTGCCGTGGGGCAGGTGCCCGAATACATTGAAATGGTCACACGCTGGGTCAAGCAACACTCGCGCATGCCATGTATCGTCAAGCTGACCCCCAACATCGCCGACATCCGCAAACCGGCCGAGGCGGCAAAACGCGGAGGGGCGGATGCGGTTTCCCTGATCAACACGATCAATTCGATCACGTCTGTCAACCTCGACAGTTTCAGCCCCGAGCCGACGATCGACGGCAAGGGCGCGCATGGCGGCTATTGCGGGCCTGCGGTCAAGCCGATCGCGCTGAGCATGGTCAGTGAAATCGCGCGTCACCCCGAGACGCACGGCCTGCCGATCAGCGGCATTGGCGGGGTGACCACATGGCGCGATGCGGCGGAATTCATGGCGCTGGGCGCGGGCAATGTGCAGGTCTGCACGGCGGCGATGACCTACGGCTTCAAGATTGTTCGGGAAATGATCTCCGGCCTGTCAGACTATCTGGACGACAAGGCAATGACGCTGCCCGACCTCGTCGGCCGCGCGGTGCCCAATGTGACCGACTGGCAGTATCTGAACCTGAATTATGTGACCAAGGCGCAAATCAGCCAGGATGATTGCATCAAATGCGGGCGCTGCTATGCGGCCTGCGAGGATACTTCGCATCAGGCGATCGCGATGTCGGCAGACCGGGTGTTCACGGTGAAGGACGAAGAATGTGTCGCCTGCAATCTGTGCGTCAATGTCTGCCCGGTGGAAAATTGCATCACGATGGTCGAACTGCCCAAGGGCGAGGTCGATCCGCGCACCGGCACACAGGTCGGCGACTATGCCAACTGGACCACGCATCCCAACAATCCGTCCGTGGCGGCGGAATGATGCCGCTCACGCAAAACGTGTAGCCCGGCCGGGTGGGAACCCCGCGACGCATGCGTTAGCCTGACGCTTCCTGAAAGCGGAGGCGATCTTGGCGAAGCGTCAAAAACGACGGGTGTGGCTCTGGATTCTGGTTGCAATACTGTCTGTAACCATCTGGTTTGCCTTGCAGAATCGGCGCGATGTGGCGCAGGAACAGGCGGCTTGGCAGGTGCTGGAACGGCTCGCCCTGCCAACGGCCCAGCGGTATTCTGCGCGAATGACCGCCGATCTGCCGCCGGTTGCGCAGCGGTATTTCTCTCATGCGATTGCGCCCGGAACGCCGCTGTTGACGAAGGCCACGCTTGCGATGGAGGGCACGTTCATACTGTTGGGCAAACCCTTGCCGATGACGGCCGATGAAATCATCGTGCCCGGCTGCGGTTTTGTGTGGCGGGCGCAGGTCGGCGGCGCAGGGTGGTTGCGACTGGCGGGCTCGGACGGGTTGCGCACGGGCGAAAGCTGGACGCGCTTCAGCGGCTGGGATCTGTTGCCAGTCGTGACGAAAGGCGACACGCCCGATCATCTGCGTGCGGCAACCGGCAGGCTGGCGCTGGAGCGCATCTTCAGCCCTGCATCGCTGTTGCCAGAGGCCGGGGCCGTCTGGTCACAGACCGGCCCGGACCGTGCCCGCGTCAGCTTTCCCGCGCTGACCGGCACGGAACCTGTCGATCTGACACTGGATGCCGAAGGCCGCATCACCGAGATAGTGACCCAACGCTGGAGCAACGCGAACGCTGATGGCCAGTGGCGCCTGCAACCTTTCGGCGGGCGGCTGGAGGGTGAGGCATCGGCGCAGGGCTTTACCGTGCCGGGCCGGATGGAGGTTGGAAACCTGTTCGGCACGCCTGATTATGTGCCGTTCTTTCGGGCCGATATCACGGCGCTGTCCTATGCCAACTGACGCGCGGCAACTGTATCAGGGGGTAAGCGCGCGGCGATAATGATCCTCAAGAAACGCCTCGGCTGCGGTGTGGTGCCCGCCGTCGGGCGCGCCCAGAACGGCACGCACCTGCACGTCGAAATCGGCGTAGTGCTGGGTCGTGGCCCAGATCGAAAAGATCAGGTGATAGGGGTCTGTTGCCATCAGCCGACCCTGCGCGATCCAGCCGCGGATCACGCCGGCCTTCGCATCGACCAGCGGTTTCAGATCATCGCTGAAGGCCGCCTGAATGCGCGGCGCGCCCTGCAGGATTTCATTGGCAAACAGGCGGCTTTCGCGCGGGAAATCACGGCTCAGCTCCATCTTGCGGCGGATGTATGCCAGGATTTCTTCCACCGGGTCGCCTGCCGGATCAAGCGCGCGCAGCGGATCAAGCCAGGTGTCCAGCAGGTTGGACAAAAGCGCCATGTGGATCGCCTCTTTCGAGGCAAAATAATATAGCAGGTTCGGCTTTGACAGCCCTGCCACCTCGGCAATCTGATCCAGCGTGGAACCGCGAAACCCGGCCTGCGAAAAGACGTCGAGTGCCGCCTTCAGAATGGCTTCGTGGTTCTTGGCCTGAATTCGGGTGCGCGGTGCCATGGGATGATCCTGAAAAGGGCTTTGCCTTTTTGCCGCAAAACCGGCGGGGTTGCAAACCAGCACGGCTGCGTGCCTGATGACGGCGGAGTGCATGGCATTCCGGAAAACCGCAATCCATCGTCCGGAGATGTGCCCGATGAACCGTCCAGCGTGCAGTGCCACCGTTCTGATCGATGACGACCGGGTTCGCGCAACGCGGTTTGATTTCGAACCGGGGGCCGAGACCGGCTGGCACAGGCACGGCATGGAGTATGTCGTGACCGCCGTTACCGATTGCCCGATGCTGATCGAAGACCCCGATGGCACGTCGCGCAGGGTGCTGGTGCCGGCGGGCACGGCCTATCGCCGGGCCGCCGGAGTGCATCACAATGTGGTCAACGGCGGCGATCATCCGATGACCTTTGTCGAGGTGGAACTGAAATGACGCGTCGCGCCTTGCGTGCAGCGACGCGCCTGTTCGGCAAGGGCGCGGTTGATCGCGGCGTCCGGCGCGGAAGCGTCCGACCCTTCCGCGCCACGCAGACTGACCGCCACTGCGCGGATCAGACCGGGTCTACCGGCGATTCATTTTCGATCGGGTCCAGTCGCTGCCCGTCAAACGCAGCCTCGAAGGCCGCGAGGCGTTTCTGGATCGACAAAAGTTCGATGATCTGGGTCCATGAATTGACCAGATACTGAAACGAGTTCGATACCTGACCGAAGGCTGTGAGGATCTGTTGCAGGATGCCGAACGTGATCTTTCCCGCCGCGATGGTCGGCACAAGGATCAGATAGGCAAAGATGTTGTCGGCTTGAATGTAGAGGCCTCGAAAGACGTTGAAATACGCGTAGTGAAAGTAAAGCCGGAAGTAGTTTGTCCTGACATGCGAAAAGAGTTCCCGCACCGTCATCGGATCGGCGCGGTTTGCATCGTCTTCGCCATAGACAAGTTCCTTGCGATAACTTGCCTCAACCCGTTGATTGCGGAAATTCAGCCCAGGAAGCTTTATCCCGGCGATGGCCAGCAAAAGCGTGCCGAACACCGACCACGCAATCGAGGCGAACAGGAGCGGCTGCGCAATCGCACCCACAACCGGCAGTTCCGCAACATGAATCGACAATGCCGCCAGAACCGGCAGAAAGGCGAACAAGGTCATCACCGCTTCGACCACGGATGATCCCAGGTCTTCCATGATCGTGGCAAAGCGCATCGTGTCTTCCTGAACGCGCTGCGACGCGCCTTCGATGCCGCGCACTTCGTGCCAGCGGCTCATGTAATAATTGTTCATCGCGGTGCGCCAGCGAAAGACATAGTGGCTGACGAAAAACCGTGTGGCGACAAAGACGGCGATCCAGATGAAGGCGATCTGTGCAAAGATCAGGATCAACTCGTAAAGCCGCCCCGCGGTGACCGTGCCGGGGCTGGCCAGCGCGGCCTGCACATCATCGAAGAACGGCCTGCGCCAATTGTTCAGCGCGACGGACACCTGCACGCTGAAATACGTCGAGAACAGGATCAGCGCCGTGCCGACAATCGACCACCACTGATAGGGATGTGGTGACAGGATCATCCAGGCAGCGGCGAAAACTGCCGTGAACGCCGCGATGTAGAGGTAAAAGAACAGGAATGTCGGCGTCGTGAAAAACCCAAGTCCGACAATGGGTTCAGCATCCGCCGCTTCGGGCGCAAAGCCAAGCGCGGCCCCGATGTCGGGTCCGACCGAATACCACAACGCCGCCGCAAGGGCGACCCAGAGAGTCCCGGTGATCAAAAACAGCCGCGGTTTTGGAAAGAACGATTGATACACCTTGGCCACGCTTTCACACTGATCGGACACGGCAGGTTAAGCTGTTGCCGGCCGCAAGTAAAAGGGCTGAAATCAAAGGCGCGCGGGTTTGATCGGGCGTGAGCGGCCGGGCGCTGCAAAAAGCGGCAAAAGCGCGGGTCGGCAATCCCTTGACGCGCCACGGCCCCTGATAGGCCTTGACCGGCGGGGCAGGTGAGGTAGCGTTGAATTCTGACCGCCGGGTCAGAAAACAACGTCGGAAAACAACGTCGGAAAACCGTACCAACAGGTCCGCAAAGGGGCAAAGACCCCGGACAGGGAGCTTCAAATGGCCGCACAGGGCAGCAATCTGCGCATCGACTCCGCCCGGTTGTGGGACAGCCTCATGCAGATGGCCGAGATCGGCCCCGGCATCGCGGGCGGCAACAACCGCCAGACCCTGACCGACGCCGATAGTGCGGGGCGGCATCTGTTCGCGCGCTGGTGTGCCGATGCGGGCATGACGATGGGCGTTGATACAATGGGCAACATGTTCGCCACACGGGCAGGCACCGAAGATCTGGCCCCGGTCTACATGGGCAGCCATCTGGATACCCAGCCGACCGGAGGCCGCTATGACGGGGTGCTGGGGGTTCTGGGCGCGTTGGAGGTGATCCGCGCGATGAATGATGCGGGCGTGCAGACGCGCCATCCCATCGTCGTCACCAACTGGACGAATGAAGAAGGCACGCGTTATGCCCCCGCGATGCTGGCCTCGGGCGTGTTTGCGGGCATCCATTCGCAGGACTACGCCTATGCCCGCATCGATGCCGAGGGCAAATCCTTTGGCGACGAATTGGCCCGCATCGGGTGGGTCGGCGATGAACCGGTCGGCGCACGCAAGATTCATGCCATGCTGGAATTGCACATCGAACAGGGGCCGATCCTTGAGGCCGAGGGGAAGTCGATCGGCGTTGTCACCCACGGGCAGGGCCTGTGGTGGTTGGAGATCACGCTGACAGGGCGCGATGCGCATACCGGCTCCACCCCGATGGGCCTGCGGGTGAACGCAGGCTTGGGCATGGCGCGGATCATCGAGCGCGTGCATCAGATCGCCATGGCGCATCAGCCGAACGCCGTGGGAACCGTGGGTCAGGCCAACGTCTACCCCAACTCGCGCAACGTCATTCCCGGCAAAGCGGTGTTTACCGTCGATATCCGCAGCCCCGAACAGGGCAAGCTGGATGCGATGAAGGCCGAAGTCATCCGCGCCGCGCATGCGGTGGCAGCCGAACTGGGGTTGGGCATCGAGATCGCCGATGTCGGCCACTTCGACCCGGTGACGTTTGATCCGGGCCTCGTGAACGTCGTGCGCGGGGCGGCGGAAAAGCTGGGCCTGTCGCATATGGACATCGTGTCGGGTGCCGGCCACGACGCCTGCTGGATCAACCGCGTGGCGCCGACGGTGATGGTGATGTGCCCCTGCGTGGGGGGCCTCAGCCACAACGAGGCCGAGGAGATTTCGCCAGAATGGGCGGCGGCCGGGACGGACGTGCTGCTGCATGCCGTGCTTGAGGTGGCGGGGGTGGTGGGGTGAACTCAGCAGTCCCGCGCATTGCAGCCCCGGACCTGATACGGGGGC
>JBGSRQ010000271.1:0-8416 GCA_041737515.1 Rhodobacterales bacterium
CGGACGCTGGCGGGCAAAGCGGTGCGCGTCAAGCGGGTCAGCCCCGCATGCGCGCGCCGTCCGCATCAAACAGCGGCGCGGTCACCAGAACCGCCGGGCGGCGTTCGCCCAGAATCTCGATCTCGACCGCCAAACCATCCCTGGCCCGGCCCGCCGGCAAAAAGCCCATCGCGACCGATTTGCCGGTGTGGTGCGAATAGCCGCCCGAGGTGCAAAAGCCGACCACTTCGCCCTCCAGCCAGATCGGTTCCCACGCCACAACATCGGCGTCTGTCGCATCGACGATGAAATTGCAAAGCTGCCGCCTCGACCCGGCCGCCTTTTCCGCGATCGCCGGGGCTTTGCCGATCCAGTCGGCGTCCTTGTTCCAGCGGATGAAGCGGTCAAGTCCGGTTTCGCCCGGCGTGTAATCCGGGCTGAACTCGCGGCCCCATGACCCGAAGAACTTGTCCAGCCGCAGCGACATCATCGCGCGCATCCCGAACGGACGCAGGCCCAGATCCTGCCCGGCGGTCCACAGCGTTTCCCACAGATGGCGTACCGACATGTGGTCGCAGTAAATCTCATACCCCAGATCGGCGGTGTAACTGACGCGCTGCACGATGCAGTTGGCCATGCCAACGGTCATGCGTTTGACATCCATGAAACGAAACGTCTCGGCCGACACATCCGCCCGTGTCACCCGCGCCAGCAATTCGCGCGCCTTCGGCCCCGCGATCTGGAACCCCGTCCGCGCATCCGAGATGTTTTCGACACTCACCCCCGCCTCGGCATGCTGCTCAAACCAGCGCCCGTGCCAGCCTTGTGCGCCATAGCTGGCGGTCAACTGGAATTCGGTCTCCGACAGGCAAGATACGGTGAAATCGCCGATGATCTTGCCGCTGTCCGCCAGCATCGGCGTCAGGCTCAGCCGCCCCGGTTTCGGGATCAGTCCGGCCATGATCCGGTCCAGCCAGGCCCGCGCACGCTCACCGGTGACGCGATACTTGCCGAAATTCTGCACCTCGTTGATGCCAACCCCGCCGCGCACCGCGGCCACTTCCTGTGCCGTCGCCTCCCAAGCGTTTGATCGTTTGAACGACGGTTCCTCATAGCGCGGCTGTCCGGGCAGGGCGTGGTAATTCACCACCTCAAGCCCGTATTGCTGGCCCCAGACGGCGTTCATCCCATCAAACACGTCATACATCGGCGTGGTGCGGAAGGGGCGGGCGGCGGGGCGTTCCTCGTTCGGATAGCTGACCGAAAACCGCATCTGATAGTTCTCTATGACCTTGGGCACGGTATAACCGGGGCTGGTCCAGGTGCCAAAGCGCGCCACGTCAAAGCCGCGCGGATCGCGTTCAACCTCACCCTCGATCATCCATTGCGCCAGCGCCAGCCCCATGCCGCCGCCTTGGCTGAACCCCGCCATCACGGCACAGGCCGACCAATAATTGCGCACCCCCGGCACCGGTCCGATCAAGGGGTTGCCATCGGGCGCAAAAGTGAACGGCCCGTGGATCACCCGTTTCACTCCTGTGCGTTCCAGCGCGGGGAACCGCTTTTGTGCAAATTCGATGCTGTCCGCGATCTTGTCGTATTGCTCTTGAAACAGCTCCTGCCCGAAGTCCCAGGGTGTTCCGTTCAGCGACCATGCCTCGCAGGGTTTCTCATAGAACCCGATGCAGAACCCGCGCCCTTCCTGACGCAGATAGGATTCTCCGCCCGGATCCATCACATGCGGAAACTCGCGCCCGCCGCGTGCGACGATCTCGGGGATGTCATCCGTCACCAGATACTGATGCGCCATCGGCAACAAGGGCAGGTAAACCCCCGCCATGGCCCCTACTTCGCGTGCCCAAAGCCCACCCGCGTTGACCAGATGTTCGGCAAGGATGGTGCCTTTTTCGGTCACCACTTCCCACCCGTCGCGCGTGGGGTTCGTTTCCAGCACCCTGTTGTGCAGCACGATTTCTGCGCCACCCATCCTGGCCGCCTTGGCATAGGCATGGGTTGTTCCATAGGGGTCAAGGTGGCCGTCAAGGGGATCATAAAGTGCGCCGATGATGCCCGCGGTATTCACCATGCCGTCGGTCATCACCTCCACCTCTTTCGGCGTCAGGATCGCGGTGTCCAGCCCCATGTACCGGTGCTTGGCGCGTTCCGCCTTCAACTGGTCAAAGCGCTGCTGATTGTCGGCCAACGTGATGCCGCCCACATGATGCAGCCCGCAGGATTGCCCGGTGATCGCCTCCAGCTCCTTGTAAAGCCGGATCGTATAGCCCTGCAACGCCGCCATGTTTGTATCGCCGTTCAGCGTATGAAACCCGCCCGCCGCATGCCAGGTCGAACCCGAGGTCAGTTCGGCCCGCTCGATCAGCATCACATCCGACCAGCCCAGCCTGGTCAGGTGGTAAAGAACCGAGCAGCCGACGACACCGCCGCCGATGACCAGAACGCGGGTATGGGTTTTCATGACGACTCCCTGCATGATCTCGGCCCCAGCTTGGCCCCGCGCGCCATGCCCCGGCATGCCCATTCACGACACGAAATGTCGCTTCCGAAAAGCCTCCGCCCCCCTTTGCCCTTCATCTTTGAGAAATACTCCGGGGGGTCCGGGGGGCTGGCCCCCCGGCCGCTGCCCGCAGTGCACCGCAATTTTTCCGGGATCAGGCCGCGCGGGCTGAACCGCAAAACCAGAAGCAAAATCACCCCCAGCGTCAACAGCCGCAGATGCGGCGCGCTGTCGATCAGATGATCCTTCAGCGCCCCTGCAGGCAGACCCGCCGTCACCAACCCCATGATCCCCGGACCCACACTTTCCACGATCAGCCACAGCCAGCCGATCAGCAACCCGCCCAGCACGGCCCCCCAGTTGTTGCCCGACCCGCCCACGATCACCATCACCCAGACAAGGAAGGTGAAGCGCAGCGGATTATACGTCCCTGGTGTCAGTTGAGTATCCATCGAGGTCATCATCGCGCCGGCAATTCCCACCACGGCGGAGCCCAGAATGAAAATCTGCAGATGCCGACGGGTGATGTCCTTGCCCATCGCCGCCGCCGCCACCTCGTTGTCGCGGATGGCGCGCATCATCCGGCCCCAGGGACTTTTCAGCGCAAGTTCCGACAGCGTCAGGATCACCAGCAGCACGATGCCGAACAGCCCCGCATAAAGCAGTTTTACCAACACAGATGACGCCGTGACCGGATCAAACCCCCAACGCGCCGCCCAGTCCAGAAAGGCTGCATTTTGCTGCAGGTTCACCTCGTAAGGCACCGGCCAGGGCCGTGGCAGGGAGATCACGTTCTTCACCCCGCGCGCCAGCCAGTCCTCGTTCTTCATGACGGCGATGATGATCTCGGCAATGCCCAGCGTGGCAATCGCCAGATAATCCGACCGCAGTCCCAGGGCCGTCTTGCCGATGCCCCATGCGGCAGCGGCGGCCAGAAGCCCGCCCACCGGCCATGCCAGCAACGACGGCAGACCTAGCCCGCCAAGGTTGCCGTAGGTTGCCGGGTCCAGCGCCTCAACCGCCTCGGCTGCAGGGTCGAACACGGCGCGGTAAAGGAAAAACCCGCCCACCAGAATGATCGTCAGTACCAGCCCGCGGATCCGGCCCTTGGGCAGTCGCGCGTTCGCAAGGATCGCGGCCCCGATGGTTGCGGCGCCCAGCAAAAGCCCCGCAAGAATACCCCAGCCCCCCGCCGCAAATGCCCCCGGCGAGGGCTGCGCCGAGGTGATCACGACCGCCAGCCCGCCCAGCGCCACGAACCCCATGATCCCGGTGTTGAACAGGCCCGCAAAGCCCCATTGCATGTTCACGCCCAAAGCCATGATCGCGGAAATCAGCGCCATGTTCAGGATCGACAGCGAAAGGTTCCAGCTTTGGAACACGCCCGTGCCCACGAACAACAGGGCGACGGCTGCGAAGAGGACTGCATTCTTCATGTCGACTTTCCCCCGAAAATGCCGGTGGGCCGGAACAGCAGCACCACGATCAGAATGGTGAAACTGACCGCCAGTTTGTAGTCGGTCGACAGCAGTTGCAGCAGGCTGTCGGGGGCCCATGCCTCGGGCACGAGATACGTCACGACCTTTTTCCATGCATAGGTCACAAAGACCTCGCTGAAGGCGATCACGAATCCGCCGATGATCGCGCCGATCGGGCTGCCCAGCCCGCCGACGATGGCGGCGGCAAAGATCGGCAGCAAAAGCTGAAAATAGACAAAAGGTTTGAAGGACTTATCAAGACCGTACAGAACCCCGGCAATCGTCGCCAGAGCCGCCACGATGATCCATGTCACGGCCACCACGCGGTCGGGGTTGATGCCCGACAGCAGAGCCAGATCCTCGTTGTCGGAAAAGGCCCGCATGGATTTGCCGGTGCGGGTCCTGTTCAGAAACCAGAACATCAGCGCCACCACAACCACCGCTGTCGCGACCGTCACCGCTTGGGTGGCCTTGATCGCCAGCCCCTCCTGCAGGCCGGTCCACTCCTTGAACTCGCCCGCCGTGATGACGAACCGCGCACCATCGGCGAAATCCTGATCCTGCACGCCGATGATCAGGCGGGTGACGCCGTTCATGATGAAGGTCACACCCAAGGACACGATGACGAAAATCGTCGAAACCGCTCGTTTCTGGCGGTAGAACCGATACACCACGCGGTCCGTTGCCAACAGGAACGCCGCTGTTATCGCAATCGCAAAGGGCAGGGCCAGCAGGGCGGTGGGCAGCGGGCCAAAGCTGATGCCGTGGCTTTGGAACCACCAGGTCAGCAGGATCGTCCACATCGTGCCGAACGCCATCGTATCGCCGTGGGCAAAGTTCGAAAACCGCAGGATCGAATAGATCAGCGTGACGCCCAACGCGCCGATGGCCAGTTGCGCGCCGTAGGCAAGGCCGGGCACAAAGACAAAATTGGTGAACGCAACCAACGCGTTAAGGATATCCACAGGTCAGCCCCCCAGAAACGTGCGGCGCACGTCGTCATCGGCAAGAAGTGCTGCCCCGGTGTCGGTATAGCGGTTGGCCCCCTGCACAAGGACATAACCCTTGTCGGCAATCTCCAGCGCCTGACGGGCGTTCTGTTCGACCATCAGGATGCAGATGCCGGTGCGCGCCACCTCGATGATGCGGTCGAACAACTCGTCCATGACGATGGGCGACACACCCGCCGTGGGTTCGTCCAGCATCAGAACTTTGGGCTGGGTCATCAGCGCGCGGCCGACGGCGACCTGCTGGCGCTGGCCGCCCGACAATTCGCCCGCCGCCTGTTGCCGCTTGTCGCGCAGGATCGGGAACAGGTGATAGATCTGCTCCATCGTCACGCGAATGTCGTCGCGGCGCAGGAAGGCGCCCATTTCAAGGTTTTCCTCGACCGTCATCGAGGTGAAGATGTTCTGCGTCTGCGGCACAAAGGCCATGCCCTTGGCGACGCGGGCCTGCGGGGTAAGGGCGGTGATATCCTCGCCATCCAGCCGCACAACACCCTTGCGCAAGGACAGCATGCCGAACACCGCCTTCATCGCGGTGGACTTGCCGGCACCATTGGGGCCGACGATCACGGCGATCTGGCCTTTCTCAACCGCAATCGTGCAGTCGTGCAGAATGTCGGTGGCACCGTAGCCGCCGGTCATCGCATCGCCGATCAGGAAAGGGTCAGCCATGCGTCACCTGTGCCATGCAGCCCCGGACCTGATCCGGGGCCTTCACCGGACCAACGCAAGAGGTCCCGGCGCGGGGGCCGGGACTGCGGCGCACCAGCGGGTCAGCCATGCGCCACCACCTTGTTCTTCAGCCCGGTGCCCAGATAGGCCTCGATCACCCTTTCGTCGTTCTTGACCTCATCCGCCGTGCCTTGTGCCAGCACGCGCCCCTCGGCCATGACGATGACCGGGTTGCACAGGCGGGCGATGAAATCCATGTCGTGTTCGATCACGCAGAACGTATAGCCGCGTTCCTTGTTCAGCCGGATGATCGCGTCGCCGATGGTGTTCAGCAGGGTGCGGTTCACACCGGCACCAACCTCGTCCAGAAAGACGATCTTGGCATCGACCATCATCGTGCGGCCCAGTTCAAGCAGCTTTTTCTGCCCGCCCGAGATGTTGGAGGCCTTCTCTTCGGCCAGATGGCCGATGGTCAGGAAATCCAGCACCTCGCGCGCCTTTTCACGCAACGCTCGGTCTTCTTGCGCAATCTCGCTGCGGCGGAACCAGGTGTTCCAGATCGACTCGCCCAGTTGCGCGGGCGGCACCATCATCAGGTTTTCCAGCACGCTCATCGACCCGAATTCATGCGCAATCTGAAAGGTGCGCAGCAGCCCCTTGTGGAAAAGCTGATGCGGCGCAAGGCCGGTGATATCCTCGCCGTCCATGATCACCCGGCCCGAGGTCGGCGGCAGCCGCCCCGCGATCACGTTGAAAAGCGTGGTTTTCCCGGCACCATTGGGGCCGATAAGCCCGGTGATGGAGCCTGTCTCGATGCGGATCGAGGTGCCGTCAACAGCGTGAAAGCCGCCGAAATGCTTGTGCAGGTTTTCGACTGCAATCATGCCAAAGATGTTCCCCGTCGCGCCCGTGGGTTCATGCCCGTGGGTCGTTGAAAGCAGCGGCCCGGAGGCTGTCCGGGCCGTGCCTGATCAGCCCTTAGCGGAACTTGACCGTTTCATACTTGCCGCCCTTGATCTCGAACTCGCGGTAACGTCCGGCGCTTTCGCCCGGCCCGATCAGCTCGACCGCCGAGCCGCCCTCAAAGTCGATATCGACGCCGTCCTTGATCAGTTGCAGGCCCTTGGCGATTTCACCCGGATAGATCTTTTCGCCAGGAGCGTTGCCCACTTCCAGAACCTTGGCCTTGTAATCGGCCGGGTTGGTCGATCCTGCCGCCTGCATCGCAAGCGCGAACAGGGCAGCCGCATCATAGCTTTCGGTCGAATAGGGCGAGGTCGAATCGAAACCGGCTGCCGTGGCCATCGTGGCCAGCGTCTTGCCGCCTTCGCTGTCGGATTGTGCGACCTGACCGTAAGAGCCGTCAAGGCCCGGACCGATGGCGATGGGCAGGTTGTCACCCACCATGCCGCCCGGCAGACCAAAGGTCGTGTAGGCCCCGGTATCCAGCGATGCCTGAATGATGCCCTTGCCGCCCTGATCCAGATAGCCTGCCACAACCAGCAGATCGCCGCCCGCGGCGGCCAGGGCTGCCACTTCGGCCGAATAGTCGGCCTTGCCGTCTTCATGGCTGGCGTTGATCGTGATCTTGCCGCCCTTGGCCTCGAACGCGGTGGCGATGGCGTCGGACAGACCCTTGCCGTAGTCGTTGTTGGTGTAGGTCATGGCGATCGACTTCACACCCTTTTCGGTCAGGATCTCGGCCATGATCTCACCCTCGCGCGCATCAGAGGGAGCGGTGCGGAAGAACAGGCCGTCATCTTCGGCGGTGGTCAGCGCAGGCGACGTGGCCGAGGGCGAAATCATCACGATGCCGTTCGGGCGTGCCACGTTTTGCAGGACGGCACCGGTCACGCCAGAGCAATCGCCCCCGACAATACCCTTGACGCCTTCTGCTGTCACCAGACGTTCCGCCGCTGCCGTGGCCGCTGCGGAGTCGATGCAGGTGCTGTCGCCCTTGACTATCGACATCGTGTCGCCGTTCAGGAAAATGCCGGACTCGTTCACTTCCTTGACCGCAAGCTCGACGCCCGCCGTCATGTTGCCAGTCAGCGATTCAATCGGGCCGGTATAGCCGAACAGAACCCCAAGCTTCACATCTTCGGCCGAGGCCATTCCGGTCATCAATACGCTGGCCGTTGTGGCCATAAGCAGTTTTTTCATTTGTAACTCCCATGTCGGACAAAAATCCTGCAGCAACGCTAAAGCGGGCGGCTGCAAAAGAAAAGCGTCTAATATGACGGAAGTTGGCAGGTTTTGCGGGTTCACATCCTTGTTGACGCAAAGGAAAGTGGCTGGCCTGCCGCAGCTTCGGCCCTAGGTTTGATTACAGACCACAAAAGGGTGCCAAAATGACATTCAAAGCCAAAGTCCCGTTGCTGGCGGGCAGAAGATCGCGCGTCGCAGCGCTTGTTGCAGGCATGGCGGCCGCCGTTGCAGCCGGACATGCGCAACCCTTGCAGGCGGGAATCGTGGAAACGTCGGCCGGGACCATGAGGATTGATCAGGTGGCAGACGGGCTGGATCAGCCCTGGGGGCTGGCTTTCCTGCCCGACGCCGGGTTTCTGGTCACTGAACGTGGCGGCACGTTGACCCTTTATCCCGCGACCGGCGGTTCCGGGCAAAGTGTGGGCGGTGTGCCCGAAGTGGCGGTGATCGGGCAAGGCGGTCTGCTGGATGTTCTGGTGGCGCGTGATTTCGCGGCCAGCCGCCGGGTCTGGCTCAGCTTTGCCGCACCGCAACCGGGGGCCAAGGGGGCGGGCACG
>JBGSRQ010000311.1:0-8579 GCA_041737515.1 Rhodobacterales bacterium
CCGATGCAACCGCGACGTTCACCGATCTTGCCGCCCGGATTGCCCGTATCGCGCCGCCTGAGCGGCGAGCCGATTGGGTGCGGCTGCATTACTTTTCGGAGCTTTATGAACTGGCCCCGCTGTGGCAGGCGGCGGGTATCACGGCCCTGATGACAACCGACCGGCCCGCGCTGTGCTACCGGCTGCCCAATGCGGCGCGCGCTTCTCTGGCGGCAAAAGGGCAGGCCCACCATGCCGGGATCGGGTTCGTGACCAGCCATCTGAGGCTGGAATTCTTTGCCGAAGATGCGGCCAACCCCGCAAGTTTTACCGCCCGGATGGATGCGGCCTTCGACCGGCACGGGTTCGTGACCGTGTTCACGCATGAGGCCGACCTTGACGATCCGCGCGTCCGGGTGCTGGCGGCAACCGCGTTCCGGCATGCGGCGCGGCGCGGCTGGGTCTGACGACGCAAGTGCGGTCGGCGGCACGGGTATGGGCCCCACCGATCATCTGCGCATCTGATGCGCGATCCACTCGTAAAGCTCGCCGATCCCGTCTGTCAGAGGCATCCTTGGTGCCCAGCCCAGCAGATCGCGCGCCTTGGTGTAATCGGCGCGGCGGCCAAGATCGCCAGTCGGTTTGGTGGTGTCAAACCGAAGCTCGATGTTCTTGCCCGATACGTTGACAATGGTTTCCGCCACCTCGCGGATCGTGGTGCAGTGATCGGGGCCGATCTGGACGATACCGTGACCAAGGCCGCGCGTCATGGCGGCCACCAACCCCTCGATCACATCCGACACATGCACAAAGGCGCGCCCCTGCCGCCCGTCGCCCCAGACGGTAAAGGCCCCCGCCGCCGGGTATTCGATGGCGCGGCGCACAAGTGCTGGGATGACCTGACTGCGTTCAGGGCTGAAGTCGCAGGGTGTGCCGTAGACGTTGTGCAGGATGGGCAGCGCCACGGGGATGCCGGTTTCGTCCTGCATCAGCCCGGCCTCGATCTGACCCATCAGCTTGGACCAGCCATAAGCGCTTTCCGGATCAGCGGGGAACAGATCGGGTTCGCGCAAGGGCGCGGCATCGGGTCCGGTCTGCAAGCCCTGCGGAAATGAACAGGCGGTGCCGACATAGATGTAACCCGACAGGCCGCGCGCCCTGGATACGCTTTCCACCACGCGGGTATTGATCAGCAGATTCTGCCGCATCAGCGAGCCCTGGTTGGCAAAGACATAGCCGATCCCGGCCACGACATCGGCAAGGTGATAGACGTAATCCATGCCGTCCAGATGCGCGTCCAGCACGCCCGCCTGCGACAGATCGGCGTTGATGAAGCGCCGCTCCATATCCAGACCGGTTGCCGCAAGCCACTCACGCTGACCCCGCCACAGGTTATCGACGACCGTCACATCGCAGCCGTCGGCCAACAGACGGCGGACCAGCGACGACCCGATCATTCCGGCCCCGCCCGTGACCAGAACCCGGCTCATTGTGCTGCCAGAACGCGGCCAGCAACGGCATCAAGCCGGGCAAGAAGCGCCGGGTCGCGGTGATCGGGCGCGGTCATCAAGGCATAGTCAAGCGCGGTATTGCACCCTGCCGGGCACTCGAAATCGCCGCCCAACATCGGCACCACGGTTTCAACCAGACGCCGCGCATTGATGCTGTTGGCCTGCATCGTGCGCAGAACCGTCGGCACATCGACCGATCCGTGATCCTCGTGCCAACTGTCATAGTCGGTGACCATCGCTACCGTCGCATAGCACATCTCGGCCTCACGCGCGAGTTTCGCCTCGGGCATGTTGGTCATGCCGATCACATGCGCGCCCCAGGCATTACGATACGTCAGGCTTTCGGCGCGGGTCGAAAATTGTGGGCCCTCCATCGCGACATAGGTGCCGCCGTCATGCGCATTGATCCCGAGCGTTTGCGCCGCGCTCGCCAGGTGACCACGCAGCCGAGGGCAGGTCGGATCGCCAAACCCCACATGTCCGACAAGGCCCGAGCCGAAGAAGGATTTCTCGCGGTTCACGGTGCGGTCGATGAATTGATCGACCAGAACAAAATCACCCGGTGCCATCTCGACCCGGAACGACCCCACTGCGGATACCGAAATCACATCTGTGACACCGCAGCGTTTCAAGGCGTCGATGTTGGCGCGGTAGTTGATGGTGGTGGGCGAATGAACATGCCCCCGCCCGTGGCGCGGCAGAAACACGGTCGGTACGCCAGCAATTGCGCCGATCAGCAGCATATCGGACGGCTCGCCCCAAGGTGACGCAACGTCTGTCCATGTGGCCCCGGCCATTCCGTCGATCTGATAAAGGCCCGAGCCTCCGATGATGCCTACGACACGTCTGGTCATGCTGCCTCTCAATAAATCGCTTCGAAATCAGGCTTGTCCTCGACCCTGAGCCCGTTTCGTGCAAGGATGTCGGTAATGTCGGCCTCGGTCATCAGCCGTTGGTTCGATGAGTAGGCCCCTGTCAGCGCCGGAACCTTGGGCACGCCGCCAAGCTCTGGCAAGGCGGGGCGAATGACGTAGTAATCCTGACGTTCGACCGTGCGATATGCCTCATCCTCGGCCACCAGCGTTTCGTGAATCTTCTCACCGGGGCGGATGCCGATTTCCTCGATCGGGATCGGGCGGTCACCGATCAGCAGTCTGGCCAGCATGTCAATACGGGCGGCGGGGGCCCGCGGGATGAAAATCTCGCCCCGGTCACCGGCCACAAGTGCCGACACGATGGTGCGCACGGCATCATCGAGCGTCAGGAAATATCGCGTCATCGTGGCATCGGTCAGCGTCAGCGGCCCGCCCGCCGCGATCTGCGCGTGGAAAAGCGGTATGACCGACCCGCGCGACGCCAGCACATTGCCGTAGCGTGCGCAGGTGAACCGGGTTTGTGGCGCGTCGATGTTGCCGGCCACGAACACGCGTTCCTGCAACGCCTTTGTCATGCCCATGACGTTGACGGGGTGGCAGGCCTTGTCGGTGGATACCCCCATCACAACCTCGACCGGCAAACCGTGTTCCGAAATCGCGCGCACAAGGTTGCGCGGCCCCAGAATGTTGGTTTCAACCGCCTCGGACGGGAAATATTCGCATGATGGCACCTGTTTCAGCGCCGCCGCGTTGAACACGATATCAATGTCGCGCAGTGCGGTGACGACGCTGTGGTAATTGCGCACATCGCCGACCCGGAAATTCAGGATCGAGGCGTAGTCCTTGTAGATGATATCCTCGGACGCCGCCGACATGTGCTGCAACGCCAGCCGCATCGAGAAATGCTTGCCCTCATCCCGGCTTAGAACGGTCAGCCGTTTGGGCTTGCCATACTGGCCCGACAAAAGCGCGCGCACCAGAACCTTGCCAAGGCTTCCCGTGCCCCCGGTGATCAGCACTCTTTTGCCTTCAACCGCTTTCGATAGATCAATGGGCATGGGCATCCGCCTTTGTCAGGGCAAGTTCATCAAGCATTTCGGGCCAGTCGGGCAGCGTCATGGCCGTTTCAGCCACGAAGCGACGCCCGTCCAGACTGCGGTCGATTACAAGGCTCGCGTCTGGGATCAGGTCAACCGGGCGGCCCAGTCGGTCGTTAAGGCCCGACAGAAGGGTAAATTTGTCAATCGGTGGGGCGGCAACATGCCATAGGCCCGCAAGCTGCGGATGATCACGCAGGATCGCAGCCAGAATGCGCGCAAAGGCCAGCGTCGAAAAGCCGGAAAACACTGCCTTGGTATAGCCCCGCGCCTGTCGCCCGCGCTGCGACCAGAACCATGCCAGCAAGCTTTCCGCGCCGCGCATCTGCCACCCGATCAGTGACGTGCGCAGCGTCAGATGCGGTGCGCCCACTTCGCCAAGCAGTTTGGTCATTCCATAGGCATCGGGCGGGTCCGGGGTATCGGTTTCGGCATACATCCCGCGGGCACCGGAGAATACGCAATCGGTGGAAATGTGGATCAGCCGCGCCTCACGCGCCGTGGCCTCGGCTGCGGCCAGATGCGGCAGCAGGGCGTTCAGGCGGATCATGTCGGCACAATCTCCTGACCCCACCTTTTGCTTGATCATGCCCACGCAGTTTACAATCGCATCCGGCCGTGCCGCATCGAACACGCGCGCCAGTGTTCCGGGCGCGCAAAGGTCATCCACCGCAATCACCGGGCCCGGATCGAGCACACCGGACAAGTCAACTGACCCACCCCGCACTGTAGCGGTCACATTGTGCCCTGCATCTTTCAGCGTCTGCACAAGGACATGACCAAGCATGCCTGTTCCGCCAAGAACCAAAATCCGCATCGTCAAATTCGGCTCCCGCTTCAATAGCGGCGCGCCTGCGCCCATTAACCAATGTAACAAGCGTAGGCGGGATTTTTGCGATTCGGCAATAGTTTAGGCTGCCAGCTCTGAGCAGCACAATTTCTGATTGCCGATGCCACCATGCGCACACCCCTCATGCCCATGTCAGGCGCACCACTTCTTGATTTCCGCAAATCCCGCAGTTACTGTTGAATTGCCGGATTTTGTTTTTTGATTATCCGGGCGGAATTTGTATTTTGATATTTATCCTCGGCCAACAGGAACAGGGCATGGTCACTCTTCTTCGCGATCCACAGGGTGCTGGCGCGGTGACACCTTTGACAGAACCAGCCGAGATGATTGCCGATCTGGTGGCTGCGATCCGACGTCGCTGGGTTCTGGTGCTTTGTGTAACCGCTGTGCTGATGTCGGTGGTCTATGTCGTCATGCAGGTCCGGTCCGACATTTTCGAGGTTGACGCCCGCCTGCTGGTCAAGGTTGGACCCGAAAACCTTGAAACACCGACAACCGTATCGCGCGGGGCTCTGGTTTCGAACGGAGTGCGCAAGGAAGACATCAATTCAGACGTGGTTTTGCTTGAATCCCGGCAACTGATCGAATTTGCCGTGGACAAGATGGGGGTAGAGACGTTCCGCGCACCTGTGATCCCTCCCACCACGATCTTCGGCAAGGTCAGAAGAGCCGCCTCCAACACCCTGCGCGGCGCGGCCCGGTCGGTGGAAAGCGCGCTGATCGCACTGCGTCTGGCCAAGCCGATGTCAGAGCGCGACAAACTGGTCATGCGGCTGCAAAACAACCTGTCGGTCAAGCGCGAGGGCGAATCCGACGTGATCGAGATTTCCTTGCGCTTTGGAAGTGGCCCACTGGCCGTTTCGGTGATGAATATCATGATCGACCAGTTCCTGATCGACCGTGCGCGCGCGCGCAGCAGCATCAGGACGGTCGGGTTTTTCGAAGACCAGGTCAGCCATGCAAAGGCGGCGCTTGAAGGGGTCGATGCAGAAATGTCGGCCCTTCGGGTCACAAACCGGCTGACTTCAAGTGCAGATGAACGAAAGCTTTTGCTGGACCGCCGCGCGGCTGTCGCCTCGGCCATCACGGATGCGCAGGCGGCCCGCGCCAGTGTGCAACCGATCCGCGTCTTTGCCGAAAGGATTGATCCGGCCCGGGTTGACCCGGCCTTGATGGGCGGCGCGCCCTACGGTGTTGTGCTGCAGGCCATCGGCGATCTGATGGTCAAACGCACCGCCGAAATCAGCCAGATTTCAGCGTCGGGTCGTGCCGCGCAAGAGCTTGAGGAACAGATCGGTGCGCTGGTTCTGCTGCTTGAACAGTCCGTCGAAGACGAGGTCGCGCGGCACGAGGCGGAACGCGCCCGGATCGACGCGCGGCTTGACGTGCTGGGGGTCGCCGATCAGCAGATGCTGTTGCTACTGGGGCAACGGGAAGTCATGCAATCGCGTTACGACGACTACAATTTGCGGTTGGAGGAAGAGCGTGTGAACGCCCGGCTGGAAGAACAGCGGCTGGATAACATCGCCATCCTGTCGGCCCCCGCGCTGCCGTTGGAGCCGGTTGGGCCACGGCGGCTTGAGATGTCGCTGGCGTCCTTGCCGCTGGGGTTGATCTTCGGCATTTCTCTTGCAGGGATGCTGGGCTATGCGGATACCCGCATCTACGGCAAGCGCGAGCTGGAGCGGGTGCCAGGCGTCACCCTGCTGGGCGAGGTGTCGCCTGCCGAGTTGCGGGCCTGATCCGGTGACGTTCGCCCTTCGCGCGTTGCCGTTTGCCGGACTTGCTGCGGGCACGGGCGTTCTGGGCGCAACACTGCTGATAGTGCTTGGTGCGTCGTATTCACCGCTTGTCGCGCTGATCGTGGCGATTTTTCTGGCGATTGGCGCGGTGGTCGTCGTTTATGTGCCCGCTCTTTCCTATGTTGCGATGGCGTTGGTCGTGCCGTTGGAACGGGTCGGGCGGTTTGGCGATGATCTTGATTTGCAGACCTTTTCAGTCATGCGGCTGGTCGGGCTTGGGGCGCTTGTCGCCGTCTTTGCGCAGATGCTGATCCGCAGACAGCCGATAGAGGTGCCACGCGCGCTGGTCCTTTACGGCCTTTTCGTTGCAATGGCATTGGGGTCGGTGCTTTACGCCGATGATCCGGTTGCGACCGAGGGCCACGCTATCACCATGGTGGGCAACTTTCTGATGCTGTTCGTGCTGGTGCAAGGGGTGCGCGACTGGTCGACCGTGCGGCTTCTGACCCTGGTGTGGCTTTTTGCAACTGTGCTGATCGGGCTTTATCAGATTTACACCTGGCACTTTCAGATCGAATTGTCCGACCCCGAACTTGGCCTTGCCTCGCAACGATTGTCGACCACCTATACCGACCTGTCGGAACTCTCGACCCTGGGCGAGGTGCGGCGCGCCATTGGCACCACGTCGAACCCGGCGGTTTACGGGATAAATCTTCTGCTTGCGCTGCCCTTCGTGTTCTGGCGCTTGCGGGTGGCACCAACGCTGATCTGGCGGACTGTCTGGCTGGTTGCGGCGGCCGTCGTTCTTTACAACATCATGCTGACCAACACCCGCGCCGTGTTCCTGTTCGCGGCTGTGCTGCTTTTGCTGATCATCGGGTCCGGATTGCTGCGGATGACCGTTTCGATGGTGGCCGGGGTCTTGGCGGCTGGGGTGGTGGTGCTGTTTTCGCTTCCTGCAAGCATCTGGAGCAGGGTGCTCAATCCATCTGCCTACGATCTGTCGAACGCAACCAACCTGTCGTGGCGGTTCGATCTTTGGGCGGCGGCCCTGCGCATCGGAACAGATCATTGGCTGACCGGCATCGGGGTCGGCAACCGAACCGCGATCATCCCGTATCTTGACCCGACGCGGTTCGATGCGGGCTGGATCATGGCGCATAACGAATTTCTTCAGGTGTTCTACGAGTTGGGTCTGTTTGGCTTGCTGATCTTTGTGGCTTTTCTGGTCACGCTGCTGTGGCGCACATGGGTCACGGCGGCGCGGTTGCGCAGGCTTGGGCAGGACGAGGCGCGCTGGTTCGCCGTTGCGGCCGGATTGTCGCTGTTCATCGGGATCGTGTTCAGCTTGCAGGTTGACGCGTTTCATTTTCCGTTGAAAGGCTGGTGGCTGGCGGCCGGTCTTGTTGTTGTGCTCGACCGGCTGAGCAAGACCGCACAGATTGCCCCGATGGGCCAGGAGACAGCATGACGCGACCCGATCCTGCCCTTGATGTGTATGTGACGCAGCAGATGATTGCGCCCGCAAAAGGCACCGCCGTTGTCGTGCCCGAAGTCAGGCTGACCCACGCTGCCGTGTCACTTGGCAACCGGATCCTTGCCGGGCTGAAGCCGGGGGACGTCCTGCTGATCTGCGGGCTGACGTCGCATCGTGGTGTGGGCGATCTGGCGATGATGACGGCGCGCGCGGTGGCGGGGTTGTCGGGGCTGCGGGTCTTGCTGGTTCAGGCGCAATCGCTGTATCCCGCCGCTCTGTTACCGCATGTGCCAGATGGCGCTTTGGGGTATACCGATCTTCTTGCGGGGTCACCTGTAACACCGGCGATGCTGCATGCGGCACCTGACAGTCCGGTGCAGGTGGTCGGGCTGGGCACGCGGCCCGAACTTGCCGGGGCGAACTCGCTGATGGCAGCAACGGTTGGGTCTGCGGTGGCCGCCCTGCAGGCTCAGACTGAAATTCTGTGCCTCGTGGGTGCGCCGATGCGCCAGTCGGTTGGAACGGCCAGTCTTGCAAGACAGGCACAGACAAGCCTGCTTTGCGTTCACAGTGCGGTGGATCGCCGCGAGGAAGTGGCGCAGGCGGTCACGGATTTTGGCGCAACAGGCACCCACCTTCTGGGCACTGTGCTGCTGCACTGACCCTTTAGCGCAGCGGTGCGGGCGTGCCCAACCGGATGATCCGGCTGCCGGTCGCACCATCTGCTCCGCCACCGTCGCCATAAGTGACCGACACGATTGAAGTGGGATCAAGGCGCCCATCGCCGGTGCTGCCATCCGCCAGCGCCGCATCCCCGAACGCGAGGTTCATCGACGCCCACGCTGTGCCAACGCTGGCAAACCACACGAAGCGGTCGCCATCCGCTTCGTCCGCTGTAACCATCAGGTATTCGGCGGGATCACTGGCTGCCATCACGGAAAGCCCGCGTGCCCCCGCCAAACCAGCAACCGGGGCAGAACAGAATTCCCACCCGCCGCCCATCTCGCGGGCTTTCATGCCATCCTCGTGCCCGGTGGCTTTGGCGAGC
>JBGSRQ010000324.1:0-2727 GCA_041737515.1 Rhodobacterales bacterium
CAACTCGGCCGCTGCCCGCGCGAAAGCATCGCCCACCCCGGCCAATTCCAGAGGCACGGCCACGTTTTCCAACGCGGTCATCGTCGGAATCAGGTGGAAAGACTGGAACACCACCCCCATATTCTCCCGACGAAACCGCGCCAGAGCATCTTCGTTCATCGCGGTCAGATCATTGCCCAACGCCACCACAGACCCGCCCGTAGCCCGCTCCAGCCCGCCCATCAGCATCAGAAGCGACGATTTGCCAGACCCGGAAGGCCCCACCAGCCCAACACTCTGCCCGCGTTCAACATCCAGTGTGATGCCCTTGAGAATCTCGACCGGCCCCGCATTTCCCGCCAAAGTCAGCTTGGCGTCGTGCAACACCAGAATCGGATCACCCATGTTATCTTCCCCTACCGCCTGCCTTGCCCTTGGATATGGGGCAAAACGCTTTTTCCGCAACTGCACAATGGTGCTAAGTGTCTGTGCGGCAACGTTTGGCGCGGCCCATGCCGAACCTGTGACGGTGGTTGCCCTGGGCGACAGCCTGACGGCCGGTTACGGCCTGCCGCAAGAGGATGGTCTGGTGCCGAAGCTTCAGGCATGGTTACGGGCCAAGGGCGCGGATGTGGTGGTGGAAAATGCGGGCGTATCAGGCGATACCACGGCGGGCGGGCTCGCGCGCACCGACTGGGCCCTGACCCCCGACACGGATGCGATGATCGTGACCTTGGGTGGCAACGATCTGTTGCGCGGAATTGATCCGGCCAACAGCCGTGCCAATCTGGATGCGATTCTGGCAAAGGCCAAGGCGCGAAGCTTGCCCGTGCTGCTGATCGGTCTGACCGCTCCTGGCAACTACGGGCCAGAGTACAAGGCGGCCTTTGATGCGATCTATCCCGATCTGTCAAAGAAATACGGCACCCTGCTAGACACCAACTTCTTTCGCGGCATCGCGTCGGACGACCCCGCTGCTGTGCGCGCGTTGATGCAGGATGACGGCATCCACCCCAATGCCGAGGGCGTAAAGAAGATCGTGGCCGACATCGGCCCGCAGGTGATCAAGCTGGTTGACCAGGCCAAGCCATAGGGTCAGGGGGTTGCGGGTTTTGTCAGTTCCGCCTCGATGATGATCGAAACCGCGTCGCCCACTCCCATCGTGGTGCCGGGGGCGGGAACGCCGAAGCCCATCCCGAATTCCGACCGGTTGATCGTGCCCGTTGCAGAAAACCCGATTCTCGCACCGGCAGGGTCCATCGACATGCTGCCATAACCGCCGTTATAGGTGACACCAAGGGTCACGGGCTTTGTGATCCCGCGCAGGGTGAAATCACCCGTGACATCAGCGGAATTCTTGCCCGTCACAACGACTTTGGTGCTGACAAAGGTGATCGCGGGATAGGTCGCCGCATCCAGAAGCTCGGGTCCCGCAATGACCGCGTTGAAATCCACGGCAGGGTCGGGATAATGCGTCTCGACCGAAGCGGCGTCGATGCTGGCGCTCAGACGGGCCGCCTCGGGGTGGGCCGGATCAAAGTCCAGCGTCGCCTCGGCCTTGGTGAAAAGAGCGGTATAGTTTGAAAACCCAAGGTGGCTGACGCGGAACAGAATCCGCGTGTGACCAAGATCAAGCGTATAGCTGCCATGCGTAACCGGCGTCACTTCCTGCGCCGCCAGAGGCAGGGCAAGGCCAAAGCAAACCGCACAGATCATCAACCGCCGCATCATGTCTCCCCGGACTGAACCGCCCCCAGAAAGCGCTGAACGCGGTCAGATCGTCAATAACCCATCTGGTCATTCCGGCGTGCTTGCGCAAAAGTGCGCCACCTTTTGCGCGGATGCCCGAATGACCCTGCCCACCAGTTTGCCGACCAGTCTGCCCACCAGTCTGATCACCGATCTGACATCGGTTCTTGGGCCTGCCCATGTGCTGACCGGGGCGGATACGGCGCGATATTGCAAGGATTGGTCCGGGCATTACACCGCCAACCCAATGGCCGTGGCCCGACCCGCCGATACCGCACAGGTCGCAGCGGTTCTGCGGCTGGCCGCAGCGCATGGCGTGGCGGTCGTGCCGGTGTCGGGGCTGACCGGCATTGTCGGCGGGGCGATGACGGATGGCGGTCTGATGCTTTCCGTCGAACGGCTGAACCGCATCCGTGAGATCAAGCCCGATACCCGCGTCGCCGTGGTCGAGGCGGGCGTGATCCTGAGCGCGCTGCACGACGCAGCCGAAGCGCAGGATCTGTATTTCCCGCTTTGGTTCGGGGCGCGTGGCTCGGCAATGATCGGCGGGGTTCTTTCCACCAATGCCGTTGGGTCAAACGTACTGCGCTATGGATCGACCCGTGCCCTGTGCCTGGGTCTTGAGGTGGTGCTGCCCGATGGCCGCGTGCTGAACCTGATGTCGCAACTGCACAAGGACAATTCGGGCTATGATCTGAAAGATCTCTTCATCGGGGCCGAGGGCACCTTGGGCGTGATCACCGCTGCCGTGATGAAACTTGTGCCCCGTCCGCGCGCCCATGCCACGGCGTTTCTGGCGCTGCGCAGCCTGCCCGATGCGCTGATACTGCTGAACCGGTTGCAAGGCGAAACCGGCGGCGCGGTCGAGGCGTTCGAGTTCATGCCAGACAGCTACATGCGCCGTCTGGCCGAGGCGCGGCCCGATATCGCCCAGCCCTTTGCAAAACGGCACGCCGTGAACATTCTGGTGGAACTCGCCGCCACTGCGCCGCGCGATGC
>JBGSRQ010000345.1:0-5140 GCA_041737515.1 Rhodobacterales bacterium
GACGGTGGCACCGTTTCCGGCAAGGCGCTGCACGGTGATCTGCGGATCGGGGGTCTGGCTGTCCAGCTTGCGGGTTATCGCCTGACGCAGGCCATCGGGGGTTTGCCCGCCCGCCTTGATGCGCCCGGCATAGGGCACGAAGATGAAGCCCTGGCCATCGACCTGCACTTGATTGAGTGCCGAGACGCGTTGCCCCGTGTTGCCCAGAAGCGGGTCGTCCTTGACGTTTTCAAACACCGTCAGTGACAATTCATCGCCCGGCGAAATGATGTCAGACCCGACAAGCCCCGCATTCTGGAACGCCGGGCCAAAACCGAAAGCCGGGGTGATGGACGTCGCACGGGTCACACGGCTGTTCACAGAGACGACAAACGCGTCACCCTGTTTCAGCACCGATCCTGCGTAGATCTCTTTCTTGTTGGGGCCAGAGCGGGGAAGGCCACAGCCTGCGACACTCGCAACAAGGGTGACAAGGACCAGTGCTCTGGCCCCTTTCTGAACTGCTCGCTTCACTGCCCGGGCTCCTTTTTAGGTTTTTGCCTCAGCTTTTTTTGCCAAGCTACAGAAACCCGGGAACAATTTCCAGCCTTGCGTGCAGGCGTCAGTTGACGATTCGCAACTGTTGCCGTGGTGCCGCGTTGCCCGAGGTCAGCGCATCATACGGATCTTCGGGGGAAAGCATCATGTCGATGACCTGCCGCAGAAGGGCACGGCGCGCGCGCGAGGCGTAAAAACCGCCCGGAACCTGACTGGTTTCCAGCAGATAATGGCGATAATCGCGGTAGGCGCGGCTGTCGGGGCGGGTCGGTTTGGCGAAGAAATCGGGCAGGCTTTGGGTCGAGACGAATTCAGGCTTGGCATAGACCGCAGCCCCGAATGTCTTGAGCGGAAGCCCGCGCCACAACACCTGTTGCCCGGCGGTAGAATTCACCGTCACCGCAGATCGTGCATGATTGAGCAATGCAGCCAGCTTGCCGCCCCGCACGAAATGCACCCGTTTGCGCACGCCGTATTGATCGGCCAGACGTCGGATGTCGCGGGCGACGGGCACGCGGCCATCCTCAAGCGGGTGGGCCTTGAACACCAGATGATGATGCGGCGGCGCACCTTTGGCAAAGCCTTCGATCACCACGGCAAGGAATTCGGACATCGTGGAAAACGGGCTGTGCATCTGGAAACTTGCATCATGTTCAAGCTGCAGGGGCACCAGATGGTAGGGAAATCCGCCATGCGTGATGCGGAAGGTGGCAACCATCCGCCCCCAGCGGTGGAACGGCATCAGCGCAAGGCGGCGCAGATACAACATGAATTCGGTAAAGACCGAGATCGACCGGTGCGGGCGGTAAAGCTTGAAATCCCAAAAGCCCGTCATCACGAACCAATGATAAAGGGCGCCGTAAAAGATGTGCTGGCGCATGTCGCCCCAGTTGGACGGAGCGTCCGGCAGGGTCATGTCCGATTTCGCCAAAGCCGCGCGCATGTCGGGGATCGAAAATCCCATGAGCCGCGAATGGCCGTTCACGCCGCCCCTTTCATACGTCACCCAATGCGGGCGCAGGTAACCTTCCTCGAACACATGCACGCGCAGGCCGCCTTCCCGTGCAATGCGCACCGCTTCGGCATGCACGGGGCGGGTGTCGCCATAAAGGACAAGATCGGTGATTTCGCGCGCGGCGATCAGGGTGGTGAAGGTTTCCGGCCAGTCTTCAACCGTGCCGCGATAGGGAATGAAATTGTTACCCGACCAGAACGCACGATCCCCCCGGTTGAACCCCACGCGCCAGACCTGCATGCCCGCCGCCTGAAGCTGTGCCCCGAGCTGGCGGAAAAAGGGACCATGCGGCCCTTGCAGAAACAGAAACCTGCGCTCTGACGCCAAACCCTGCATATCGTCCTGAAACCTTGCCTTTGCGGCCCTAACATTCTGCGACACAAGGTAAAGGGCAAATCTTACCGATCTGTCACACTTAATCTGCAAGGGCGGCAAGACTGTGGCAAATCGGCGGGCCTTGCGCCGGGGGGGCGGGAAAGTTACCTCTGGGGCCTGACACTGGAGGCGGCATGTTCACAGGCATCATCACCGATATCGGCACGGTTCTGGCGCTGCACCAGCAAGGCGATTTGCGCGCGCGCATCGGCACCGGCTATGCAGCGTCTGGCATCGACATCGGAGCCTCGATTGCGTGCAACGGCGTGTGTCTGACGGTGGTGGCGCTGGGCACAGCACCGCAGAACTGGTTCGATGTGCAGATCAGCGCAGAAACCGTCAGCAAGACCAACCTTGCGGGCTGGGTTGCGGGCACCCGGCTGAACCTTGAGCGTGCGCTGAAAGTGGGGGATGAACTGGGCGGGCATATCGTGTCGGGCCATGTGGACGGTGTGGCCGAGGTGGTGCGTGTGACGCCCGAGGGCGACAGCCTGCGCGTGACCTTTCGCGCGCCCGATGCGCTGGCGCGGTTCATCGCGCCAAAGGGATCGGTCGCGCTGGATGGCACCTCGCTGACGGTGAATGAGGTGGCGGGGCCCGAGTTTGGCATCAACTTCATTCCCCATACCCAGACGGCAACCACATGGGGCGACGTTGCGGTGGGGCAGGCGGTGAATCTTGAGGTGGATACAATGGCCCGCTATGTTGCGCGCTTGCGGGACTACGACTGATGCCCGCCCTCGGCCACAACGGCGGCCCCACGATGGAGCCGGGGCAAAGCTGGCGCGCGCATTGCTGGACAAAGGCCCGTGCGGGCCTTCTTCCGCATATGCCGATAGAGGTGTTGCGCGGCCGAATTCGGCGCGCAAAGGAACTGGGGCTGGAGTACAAGACCTATGCCGGGGTGCGGGCCACAACCGGGCATGATCTGGTGGCGTTTCTGTTTTCGTCCAACGCGTTGCGGGTGATGCGTCCGGGGGATGCGTTGCCGCAGGATCGTGCAGACCGGCTTGCCGCCCTGGAACGCTGCGCCCGCATCGGGCTGACGCAGGTGCCGTTGACAGTGCCCGCGCTGATGGCTGCATCGGAGGGCTGCCTTGATACGGCCTGCCGGGCCCCGGCCCCGTTCGCCAGTTTTTCCCAAACCCGCCGGATCCTGCGCGAGGCGTTGGGAAAAATCCCGCCCGACACCGTTCTTTTGATCGGTGACACCGCGTTGGAGCGGGAATGGTGCGCTGCGGGACGGCTGGCCGGATGGCTTCCTGCCGAGCGGTTCTTTGCCCCTCAGGTATCGGTCGAGTTGTCGTCCCACGCCTGAACACCATAGCCGATCAGCCAGTTCGGCGCGTGGCGCCGCTCCACCACCATGCCCGGCATCCATGCCGCCCGGTGCAATCTGCTCTTTCAGCCGCGCCTCGGCCTCGTCTTGTGCCAAAGCCGGGGTCAGCGATGACGCGAGCCCCACAGACACGCGCAGTGCCTTGATCCGTCCGTTCATGCGCGCCGCCGCCCGCAACCTGCTGCGCCCGCCAGAGCGTTGCGCCCCTGATGTGCTGTCAAGGCGATGGTTGCGGCGCTGCACCCTCTGGCCTTATCGGGCGGCGCGCGGTAAGGGCTGTTTCGAACAGACCGGGGCCTTGCCATGACTGAATTCAAGACCGAATATTCCGACGCGATATCGACCGTGGAAGAGATCATTGATGATGCCCGCAATGGCCGGATGTTCATTCTGGTGGACCATGAGGATCGCGAGAATGAAGGCGACCTGGTGATCCCGGCGCAGATGTGCACGCCGCAGGCAGTGAACTTCATGGCGACGCACGGGCGCGGGCTGATCTGCCTTGCCTTGCCGGGCCACAGGATCGACTCGCTGGGGTTGCCGCTGATGAGCCCCAAGAACTCCAGCCGCCACGAGACTGCCTTTACCTTGTCGATCGAGGCGCGCGAGGGCGTGTCCACCGGTATTTCCGCGGCTGACCGTGCATTGACGGTTTCGGTTGCGATTGATCCAAGCAAGGGGCCGGCTGACATCGCCTCGCCGGGGCATGTCTTTCCACTGCGCGCGCGCGATGGCGGCGTGCTGGTGCGCGCAGGCCACACCGAGGCGGCAGTTGATGTCAGCCGCCTTGCGGGCCTGAACCCCAGCGGTGTGATCTGCGAGATCATGAATGAAGACGGCACGATGGCGCGGCTGCCCGATCTGGTGGCGTTTGCACAGCGTCACAACCTGAAGATCGGGACGATTTCCGATCTGATCGCCTACCGCCGCCGCCACGACAATCTGGTGAACGAAAAGGCCGTGAAGCCGGTTCATTCGTCGCATGGCGGTGACTGGATGATGCGGATTTTTACGGATGAAACGCAGGGTGCCGAACATATCGTGCTGTCCAAGGGTGATCTGGCTGCCCCTGGCCCGGTTCTGGTGCGGATGCATGCGCTTAATCCGCTGGAGGATGTGCTGGGCATCGGGGCCGGTCCGACCGATGATCTGGCCGGCGCCATGAACGTGATTGCCAAAGAAGGGCGCGGCGTTGTCGTGCTGCTGCGCGATACCCAGATGAAGCTGGTGATGGAAGGCGAGGTGTCGCCCCAGACCTTGCGCCAATACGGGCTTGGCGCGCAGATCCTGTCGGCGCTGGGGCTTTCCGAGATAACGCTTGTCACAAACTCCAAAGCGCCCAAAGTGGTGGGGCTGGAAGCGTACGGCCTTCACATCGCCGGCACCCGTGCGATCAAGGAAAGCTGAGCCATGGCCATCGCCGAAACCCACTATACGCTGCCACGTCCCGGTTTTGACAAGCCGGTCAAATTGCTGATCGTGGTCGCACCCTATTACAAGGACATCACCGATGCCCTGATCGCAGGCGCGCAGCAGATGGCTGCCGATTGTGGCGCCACGACCGAAGTGATCGAGGTTCCGGGAGCCTTGGAGGTGCCGACGGCAATTGCGATGGCCGAGCGGCAGTCCAATTTCGACGGCTATGTGGCGCTGGGCTGCATCATCCGGGGCGAGACGACCCATTATGATACGGTCTGCAATGACAGTTCGCGCGGGCTGATGCTCTTGGGCCTGCAAGGGGCCTGCATCGGCAACGGCATCCTGACGGTAGAAAACCGCGCGCAGGCCGAGGTGCGGGCCGATGCTGCGGGGCAGAACAAGGGCGGCGGGGCGGCTGCGGCGGCCCTGCACCTGATCGCACTGTCGCGCGGCTG
>JBGSRQ010000377.1:0-5299 GCA_041737515.1 Rhodobacterales bacterium
TTTCGCCCCCGGCGTTGGCGCGGGGCGCTCTTGCCGAAATCGGCGGTGGTCCGGTTCGACGTGCTGGAGGTCGAAAAGCGCCCGGTTATGGCAGATGCAGACGGGCGTTCGGTGCGCGATGTGCTTTGGGTAGAGATGCGGTCCGAGCCGCAAGTGCGCCACCGGATATTGTTCGATCCGGGGCACGGGCTGGAGGAACGGCTGATCAACGAGCAATTTGTTTGAGCGGGCGAGGTGGCAGCGTTGGGTTGTCGGGTTTGAGCCTCTAGCGGACATCATCTCTGGGCTGCAATGTTTCGGAGACGGCGTCTTCATGTTATCGTGACCCTTCGGAACGGGGGCAAGTCATGACAGATGAACATTCAGTTTCGGATCATTGGGGAACCGGTGACGTTTATTCCAGAATAATTGACGCGATGAGGGCCGCCGGGATCGACCCCGAAACTGTGACGGTGGACCAATTGGCACCCGTTGATCATTTTCACGCGCGTGGGTTTCCGGCCACTGTTGAGTTGGCCGATGCACTTCCGATCAAGGCCGGTCAGCGACTGGTCGATATCGGTTGCGGAATAGGCGGTCCGGCAAGGTATCTTGCGCAACGTTTCGGATGCAGAGTTGATGGCTTGGATATCACGGCCCCGTTCGTTGAAGCGGGCAACAAGTTGACGGCGCTTGTCGGGATGCAGGATGCAGTAGCGATCGAACACGGCGACGGACAAAAATTGCCATATGCGGATACGACCTTCGACGGCGGATACACTCAACATGTGACGATGAATGTGCCTGACCGAAATGCTTTCTTCGGAGAGGCGCATCGAGTGCTCAAGCCGGGTGGATTCTTTGCAATGACAGAGCATGGTTTAGGCGAACGTGGTGATCCGCATCATCCTTTGCCATGGTCGCAAGACGGCAGCGGAGCCTATCTGATGCGACCTCAGGATACCGTCGCTATTCTTGAGCGATCGGGTTTTTCTGACATTCAGGTTACGGACACCGGCGAAAAGTACCTGAAAGGATATCAGCGGGCCATTGAACTGGCAGAGAAGGGCGATGCGCCGGTATTCGGCATTCACATTCTGCTCGGCAAGCTGGCACCCCAGATCGTCAGAAATGCGGCACGCAATATCGAAGAGGGCAGAACACATCCGGTGCAGATCATCTGTCGCAGGGGATCATAGCCCGGTCCTTCGCCTGAACGCGCGATTTTCCACGACATCTTCGCCCGTGAAGCGCTTCCCCACTCGCTACCCCTTCCAGCCTTCGATCTTGCGATACAGGGTCGAGGGCGCGATATCGAGCATCCGGGCTGCCCTTGGCACCGATCCCTTGTGATGCGCCAGGGTCGCCTCGATCACCTGTCGTTCGATCTGGGCCATGGTCTTGCCGATCAGGCTGTCAAGGTCGGTCGTTTCAGGGGCGGGAAGGTGGCTCAGGTCGTCGGACACGCGGGCTTCGACCAGATCGCGCGGCAGCATGTCGCGGCGCACGATGCCGCCGTCGTTCAGCACCACCACATTGCGGATCACGTTCAGCACCTGTCGCACATTGCCGGGCCAGGGCAGGCGGCGGAACAGCGCCTTCACCTCATCGGAAAAGCCGTCAAACTGCCGCCCCTCCTCGTCGGCAAAGCGGGCAAGGGCGGTTTCGGCGATCTCGATCACATCGTCGCCGCGCGTCCGCAGCGGGGGCATGTGGATCGGCACGACATAGAGGCGATAGTACAGATCTTCGCGGAACTGGCCGCGCCGCACGGCCTCCAGCGGATCGCGGTTGGTGGCGCAGACGATGCGCACATTCACCTTGCGCGGCCGTGTCGCCCCCACCGGTTGCACGGTCGAGGTTTGCAGGAATCGCAGCAGTTTGGTCTGCAGGGCCGGGGCCATCTCGCAGACTTCATCCAGAAACAGCGTGCCGCCATCCGCCGCCGCCGCAGCCCCCGGTTTGTCGGACACTGCCCCGGTGAACGACCCTTTCATGTGGCCGAACACCTCGGATTCCAGCAGGTCCTGCGGGATGGCGCCACAATTCAGCGCGATGAACGGCCCCGCCGCACGCGCGGAATTGCCATGCACGGCAAGCGCGCAAAGTTCCTTGCCGGTGCCACTTTCGCCGGTAATGAACACCGTCGCCATCGACCGCGCGACGGATGCAATCGTGGTGTGGATGCGCCCCATTGTCGGAGATGATCCGATAAAGGTCTGCGACGGCGCAGGCTGGGTCACCGCGCGGGGTTTGGTGTCGCGGCGCGATAACGCATTGTCGATGGCACCCAGAAAGCGTTGCTCATCAAAGGGTTTGACCAGAAACTCGTGCGCCCCCGCCCGCATCGCCTCGACCGCGCGGTTGATCGAGCCATTGGCGGTGATCACGATCACGCGGGTGTCGGCGCGCAATTGCAAAATGTCCTGCATCAATGCCAGCCCGTCGCGATCCGGCAGCACAAGATCCAGCAGCACGACCCGCGCCAACCCTTCGCGAAACACGGCCAAGCCTTCGGCTGCGGTGCTGGCGACCTGCACGGTGTGGCCCGCGTTGGTCAGAACCGACCGGTAAACCATCTGCAAAGATGGCGTATCCTCGATCAGAAGGATCGTCCCGGTCCTGGAATGCGTGGCGGAAACGGCGGTCACAGTTTCTTTGCCCGATCCGAAATGCCGGAAACCAGATCAAGAAGCCGAGTCAGGCGCTGGTCAATGTCGGCGCAAAGGTGGGGGAGACCAGACCGGTCGCCGCGATGTGCCGCGTCATTCAACGCTTGCATCGACGCCGCCAGCCCCGCATCGCCCACCGTGGCGGCCAATGCTGCAAGTGTGTGGCACGCATCGCGCAACGGGGCCATTGCACCGCGCCCTGCCGCATCCGACAGCACCCGCCCGGCGTTGGAAAGATCGCTGGTCAGAGTTGCCAGAAACACCGGTGTCATGTCTTGACCCACAACGCCGCAAAGCTGCCGCAGGGTTTCGCACACGGCCTGATCCGCCCGATTGGAATTCAGGGCAGACTCGCGGTCAACGGAATGGGTGTTCTGCGCATTTTGCATTGCATTTTGCAAAGTACCCCAAGGTTGAGCATTCGCCAAGCCGAAACTTGCATTCTAGTCGCGCGCCAACCCAATGCCTTGCAACGCCTCGCGGATTTCGTCCAGAATGGCAGGATCGTCGATCGTTGCTGGGGCCTTGAAGGGCTGGCAATCCGCGATCTTGACCATCGTGCCGCGCAAGATTTTCCCCGAACGGGTTTTCGGCAACCGGTCCACCACCACCGCGCGCTTGAAATCGGCGACGGGGCCGATCCTTTCGCGCATCAGCGCCACACATTCGGCCACTACCTCGGCTGCATCCCGGTCAGCCCCCTTGTTCATGCACAGAAATCCCAGTGGAGACTGGCCCTTCAGCGCGTCCGACACCCCGATCACCGCACATTCAGCGACATCGGGATGGCTGGACAGGACTTCCTCCATCGCCCCGGTCGACAGCCGATGACCGGCCACGTTGATCACGTCATCGGTGCGCGCCATGATGTAGAGATAGCCGCCTTCATCGACAAACCCCGCGTCGCCGGTTTCATAATAACCCGGGAAATGCGCAAGATAGCTTTTCACAAACCGCGCTTCGGCATTCCAGAGCGTCGGCAAGGTTCCGGGCGGCAAGGGTAGCCTGATCGCAATCGCGCCAAGGGTTCCGGGCGCAACCTCGTGCCCACCCTCATCCAGCACACGCACGTCAAAGCCCGGCATCGCCACCGTGGGACTGCCGATTTTCATCGGCAATGCCTCGATCCCCACCGGGTTCGCGGCGATGGCATAGCCGGTTTCGGTCTGCCACCAATGATCGACAACCGGCACTCGCAAATGCTGCATGGCCCATTCGATGGTTGCAGGATCGGCGCGTTCGCCCGCCAGATACAGCGTCTTGAGGCCACTCAGATCATAATCCGACACCAGCGCGCCCGCCGGATCATCGCGCTTGATCGCGCGCAGCGCCGTGGGAGCGGTGAAAAACGCGCGCACCTTGTGTTCGGCAATCACCCGCCAGAAGGCACCCGCATCCGGCGTACCGACGGGCTTGCCCTCGTACATCACCGTCGTGCAGCCGGCGATCAGGGGGGCGTAGCAGATGTAGCTGTGCCCCACGACCCAGCCCACATCCGACGCCGCCCAGAACACATCGCCCACGCCGCAATCGTAAATCGCGCGCATCGTCCAGTTAAGCGCAACCAGATGCCCCGCCGTGGGCCGGACCACACCCTTGGGTGCCCCGGTGGTGCCCGAGGTGTAAAGGATATAGGCCGGATGGTTGCCCGCAACCGGCACGCAAAGGGCAGGTGTGGCACCTTGCACAAACGCGGCCCAGTCATGGTCGCGCCCGGAGGTCAGGGCTGCAAGCTCTTGTTCGCGCTGCAGGATCACGCAGAAATCGGGCTTGTGGCCGGCCATGTCGATGGCCCCGTCCAGAAGCGGTTTGTAATGCACCACCCGCGTGGTTTCGACGCCGCAGGATGCCGCGATGATCGCCTTGGGCGTGCAGTCATCAATCCGCACCGCCAGTTCCGCTGCCGCAAAGCCGCCGAACACCACGGAATGTATCGCCCCGATCCGCGCGCAGGCCAGCATCGCCACCAGCGCCTCGGGCACCATCGGCATGTAGATCAGCACCCGGTCGCCCATGCCCACGCCCCGTGCAGCCAGCCCGCCGGCCAGTGCGGCAACCTGCGTTTGCAGTTGTGCGTAGGTGATCTGCGCCTTTGCACCGGTGAGCGGGCTGTCATGGATGATCGCCGTCTGGGCGCCGCGCCCGGCCAGAACATGCCGGTCCACCGCATTGAAACAGCCGTTCACCATGGCGTCGCTGAACCATTCGTAAAGCGGCGCGCGGGTGTCATTCAGCGCGCGGGTGGGCGGTGTGATCCAGTCAATCGCCTGTGCTGCATCCATCCAGAAGGCTTCGGGATCGGCTTTCCAGCCTGCGTAGACCTCGGCGTAAGACATCGTTTCCCCCCGTTTATGCGTGCCCATCAGTTACGCCCGCCATCCCTGTTGCGCAAGTTTGTTGCGCAGGCGGGCTGCGGGGCTAAAGCTGGATATGCGCATGATCATCGTGCCGCGCCGCGCGGCACCCCTGAAACCGCAGCCTGGGGTCGGAAAGGTTCAGACGGTCCGAGAGGGCAGGTTCCAGAAGCACCTTGCCAACCCGAGCATCTGCCAGCAATGCCGCAATCAACGCCCGCGTGCGGTCTGCATCCAGGGGCCGCTCGGGCCACAAGGGTTGCAGCCAGGCCATGCCCCAGCGCAGCGTCAGCC
>JBGSRQ010000416.1:0-1534 GCA_041737515.1 Rhodobacterales bacterium
TCGGCCTTGGCGTCAAAGCTCTGGAACATCAACCGGCCTTCCGCATCCCCAGCACCCGCGCGCGTTTGCGCGGATCACTGTCGAAAAGCCCTGCAAGTTGTTCGGTCATCGCCCCCGCCAGCTGCTCGACGTCCGTGATCGTGACGGCGCGCTGGTAATAGCGGGTCACATCATGGCCGATGCCGATGGCGATAAGTTCGACCTGACGGCGCTTTTCGACCATCGCAATGACATCGCGCAGGTGCTTTTCAAGGTAGCTCGCCGGATTCACCGACAAGGTGGAGTCATCAACCGGTGCGCCGTCGGAAATCACCATCAGAATCTTGCGCGCCTCGCGCCGCGCGGTCAGGCGACGGTGCGCCCATTCCAGCGCCTCGCCGTCGATGTTTTCCTTCAGAAGGCCCTCTTTCATCATCAGGCCAAGATTGTTGCGTGACCTGCGCCACGGCGCGTCTGCGGATTTGTAGATGATGTGGCGCAGGTCGTTCAGCCGCCCCGGCTGTGCCGCGCGCCCGCCCGCCAACCATTGCTCGCGCGACTGGCCGCCCTTCCAGGCGCGGGTGGTAAAGCCAAGAATTTCGACCTTGACCGAACAGCGTTCCAGCGTGCGGGCAAGGACATCTGCACAGATCGCAGCAATCGAAATCGGTCGCCCGCGCATCGAGCCGGAGTTATCCAGAAGCAGCGTCACACAGGTATCGCGGACTTCGGTGTCCTTTTCGACCTTGAAGGACAGGGGCGTTGTCGGGTTCGCAACCACCCGTGCCAGACGGCCAGCATCAAGCGTGCCTTCTTCCAGATCAAATTCCCAACTGCGGTTCTGCTGCGCCTGAAGGCGGCGTTGCAGCTTGTTGGCAAGGCGCGACACGGCGCCCTTAAGGGGTTCAAGCTGCTGGTCCAGATAGGCGCGCAGGCGTTCCAGTTCGGCCGGTTCGGCAAGGTCTTCGGCCTTGATTTCCTCGTCATGCGCGGTTGTAAAAACGGTATAGTTCGGATCGGCGTCCGAATAGGCAGCGGGTGGCGGGGGTTCCAGCGGCGCTTCGCCCTCGGGCAGTTCTGCCTCGTCGCCCTGTTCCATCTCGGCGCTGTCATCTTCGCTGACCTGCGCCTGTGCCGCGTCTTGTTGTTCTTCCTGGCTTTGTTCGGGCGAGCCTTCGGCGTCTTCGCCTTCATCCTCGTCATTGCCGGTGCTGTCGGGCTGATCCTGATCTTCTTCGGCATCGTCGCCGGCCGGGTCCTGATCATCCAGATCGGGGTCGTCGCCCAACTGGTCGCCGTAACCCAGATCGGCAATCACCTTGCGGGTCAGGCGTGCGAAGGCCGCCTGATCGCCCAGCACATGATCAATGTTTTCAAGACTGCCCGCCGCCTGATCCTCGATGAAGCCGCGCCACAGGTTCATCACGTTGTCGGCCCCCTTGGGCAGATCGCGGCCCGTCGCCAGATGCCGCACAAGGTAGCCTGCCGCGGTGGCAAGCGGGGCATCGGCGGCCTGCGTGATCTGGCCATAGCCCTTGCGGTCGGCCTCATGCGC
>JBGSRQ010000444.1:0-3215 GCA_041737515.1 Rhodobacterales bacterium
CCGGGCTTGGTTGCGGCGTCTGTGGCCAGGGAGCTTGTGCTACAGCGCCGGGTGTTACGATGAACTCATCCGAAAAATCCGCAAACCGGCGAGGTTCTGGGCGCGGCATCGGATCAACCGGCGCCGGCGCTGACACGCCAACAGACCACGGGTCCGCCGCATCGTCGAAGGATGGAGCCATTTGCGGCGGCTGCGGTGAAAATCCGCCCGCCGCTGGCAGAGCGCCGCCAAGCGTCACCGCCACATAATAATTGCCAACCTGAAACCGGTCCCCGTTCGACAGTCGGTAGGGGCCTTCCAGACGGTAGGGCTGCCCCACAAGGAAAGTCCCGTTGGTCGAGCGGTCGGTCAGCCAATAGGCCCCATCGCGCGGTTCGACATCGAAATGGTGGCTGGAGATGAACCGGGTCGGGTCGGGCAGCACCCAATCCATGCCGGAGGCCCGGCCCACACGGATTGGCCGACCCGAGGTTGTTACCTCGATCGGGCTGCCGCCCTCCAGGAACTGCACGTTTTCGATGCGTAGGGTCAGTATCATCCTGTTACGTTCTTCCCACGATCAACGACCGTGTTCAATACAGCCGGAACAGGGATTCGGCCATATCAATGAATCTTGCCAGATAGATGGGCCGTCTGCGCATGTCGGCCTTGGCCAGACATGACAGGATCGCCGTATTGATCGACCGCGGCGCGCGGTGCAACGGCACCGGGGCCGGGTCATTGGGCGCAATCGGTCCGCCAGACCAGCCCACGGCCAGCCCAAGCATCACTCCGGGCGAACGGGTTGGCGCCCAAAGTGCTTCGCGCATCAAACCCTGACGCACATCTGTTTCTGGGCGTGCGATCCATGCCGCCACCCGCTCCATCATGGATTTATCCAGCGGGCTTAGCGCATCGGGCATCAGGCGCAGACATTCATGCCCCCACCAGATCGCAAGTTTCGGCAGTACCGCAAAGGAAGTGACTGTCACCGCCTCTTCCGGGGTGGTCGATGACCTGAGCCGCGCAAGATATCCAATCGACGTCTCACCCGGTCGCGGACGCTGCTGGGTCAGTTCTGCAAGCTGGGGAATAGCGGCGTAAAGATCGTGCATCGTCTGGAACCGCACAGCCGTCATCGGCGGGCGGGTCTTTTCCCCATCATCGGTTGGCGGAGGATCGACAGTATCCATTGTCATTTTCAACCAAATCAAAGGGTTACGAAGAGTTTTGCCTGGCGCAGAAAGGTTGGTTGTCCGGCTTGCCGAAGTCTTTCGGATTCCACTTCATGCGTCAAGTTGTCCGTGCGGGACCGGGCATCAGGGCGACATCTCGAAATAGCGCAGCGCACCGCTTGCCTTGCCGTTGCGGCCCTTCACTTCGGCCAGAACCAGCGGCATCAGAATCGCAGCCTTGACCCCGTCTTTTGCCGCCGCAGCGTTCAGAAGCGGTTCGTCAGACGCAAGCGCCAGAATCAGATGCGACACTGGCCCCGTGCCCGGCTTGGTGTTCAGGCCAAAGCTGAAGGTCGCGCTTCCGTCCGGCTGATCGGTCAATCGCGGGGTCAGACTGTAGACGGAACCATCAGGCGTGATCAGAACCAGCCAGACCGCCCGCCCGCGCCGTTCGCGCAACTGCCCGACAATGGACCCACCGGGCGTCATCTGCGCGCTGTCCAGCGTCAGAACCGGGGCAACCGCCGTTCCCGCCTGCAACGTGCGCGTCAGATCAATGACCGGACATTGCGCATCCGTGACCATGCGTTCAACCAGATCAGGTTTGGCACCGAACTCTTTGGCGTAAGCCTCGGGCAAACCAAGGAAGGGACCGGGTTTTGTGCCGAACGTCTCGATCATGCCGGTTTGCGGCCCGGCATCAATTCGGCTGGCATATGCACAGGGGTTCAGCGAATAGTTGGCCAGAAACCCGTCGCGCGTCGGGTTTCCGCCTGCAGGCTCCACCGTCTGGGGCGGTGACGGGGACGGCGCGTCCGGACCGGGATCAGACGCGGTTGCGGTCGTTGTGCCGCTCGGCCCGCCAATCAAACCCTTGTTCCAGGCAAATCCGCCGCCAAGCGCTGCCAGCAACAGTATCCCAGCCACCCACAACATGCCGCCGCCGCCGCGTTTGACCGGCGGCTCATCCCTTGGCATTGGCATGGGCTGTACCGATGCCGCACCAAAGGGTGAGGCCGAATGTTCATCCGTGATCGCCAGACCGGGAGCAATGGAAAGGCCGGGGCTTTGCGTGAACGGCCCACCCCGGCGTGTTGGTGGCTGGCGCAGACCCGGAACGGCAATGCCCTGCACCGACCGGGGCGGCGCCGTCATTGGAAACGACGTGGTGGGCGAAAACACCGTCCGCTCGAACTGTTCGGGCGGAACACCGGGCACCGAACCGTATTGCGGCGGAACTTCGTTCGGATGTTCCAGCAGCCGGATCACATCCGACATCCGCGCCGGACGGTTTGCCGGATTGGGCTCCAGCATGTGGGCGAAAAGCGGGCGCAATTCGTCGAAGACCCCGTCCAGCGGTGGGATGGACCGGCGCGCGTCCACGGCATCCACGACCGAACTACCCATGTCAATCGGCTCGCCCCGAATTGCCGCCGCCATCAGAAGCGCCAAACCGTAGATGTCGGTGCGCGGACCGATCTCACCACCGAAGTGGCCCAGTTGTTCGGGCGAGACGTATTTGTATTTCCCCGCCATTTGCCCGAACAGCGAGTTCTCGGTCATTTCCTGCGATTTCGCGATGCCAAAGTCGATCAGCACCGCCTTGTCGACCTTGCCCTCTTTCAGCATCACGTTGTCGGGCGACAGATCGCGGTGAATGACCTCCATCCCGTGTGCGCGCTCCAACCCCAGTGCCAGCCGCTTCAAAAGCCGCGTCGCCTCGGGCAGGGTCAGCGGGGCAACCTGACGTACATGGTCCGACAGCGGCGTGCCGTCGATAAATTCCATGATCAGGCAGAACCGGTCCAGCGCCGGATCCCGAACAAAGTTGTAGTAACGCACGATGGCTTGATCACTAAGCTGGCACAGAACCTTTGCCTCGCGCATGAACAGGGCAGCAACCTTGGGGTCATGTGCCAGCGATTGCAGCACGATCTTGATCGCAACCGCATCGCCGGTGAACACGTTCTCGCCGCGAAACACCTCTCCCATGCCGCCGGCGTTGATCAGTTCCTTGATCTCGTAGTTGTTGTTGATCAGCGTGCCCACGGGCACCGGCGC
>JBGSRQ010000304.1:0-6692 GCA_041737515.1 Rhodobacterales bacterium
GGCGGGCGGTGGCGGGGCGGATGCGTCCGGCCGCACATCATCCGGCACCGCTTCTGCGGCAGGGGGTGTGGGGCGCAGCACCATGGGGGCTATTTCAGTGCGGTCATTGTCAACCGCAGCGGGTTTGACCACCGGCGGAACTGTCGGAGGATCATCGCTGGGCGGTGGTGGCGGGGTGTCAGACATCGCCTTCCCCCCAATCCGCAAAATCCGCAACATGTTCCACGCATCGCACGACCACCGCCGTTACGTTGTCTTTCGCGCCACGCTCCAGCGTTTGTGCAATCAGGCGGTCGCATGCCTGTTGTGGGCTGACCGAGGAGACCAGAATCTGCGCCAGATCGGCATCGTCGTTATGCTCCGTCAGCCCGTCCGAGCACAAAAGGAACACATCGCCCGTCCGCAATTCGGCGCTGACGATATCGCAGTTTGCCTCATCCGAGACACCGATCGCGCGGGTGATGACGTTGCGGCGCGGCCAGGTCTCGGCTTCTTGCTTGGTGATCACACCCGCTTCAAGCAGCGCGCGAACTTCGGTGTGATCTTGCGTCTGCTGAACAAGAACGCCGTCACGCAACAGATAAATCCGGCTGTCGCCTGCCCAGAGGCAGGCATAGCTTGACTCGAACACCAGTAAACCCACGACCGTGGCCCCGACCGTAACTCCACCCAGCGAAATCGAATGCTGCAGGATGCGCGCATGCGCCCGATTCAGCCGTTCGGTAAAGCGGGCCTGCAGATCACCCGCCGAAATCGGCACACCGACCGACGACATCTCCTCGGCAATCGTCTGGCTGGCAAAATCGCCCGCATCATGCCCGCCCATACCATCGGCCACCAGCCAGACCCCGGATTCCGCGCGCACCGTAAAGGCATCTTCGTTGTGGTCACGCACGCAGCCAGTATGCGTGGCGGCCCCTGTTTCCACCGCAAAAAGCCCGGCCTGAACCCAGATATCGGTCATTCCAGCTCCAGTTCTGCGACGAGTTCGGCCATTGCGGGCAGCTTTGTTGCATCCGAAATCAGCCAGCACAACGCCTGCGCTGGCGGAAAACCAGCACAAGCGTAAACGGCAGACTGTCCGTCGGTGTTGCCCACCGCCCACCAATAGCTGCGCCCTGCCGCTGCGCGCAAATGGTCGGCAACCGAAACATCCGCCCAAAGATCAGAAATCTCTGCCCCCGGACGCACGGCCCAGAACGAAGGCTCCTCTAACGCGCCGGGCTCCAGGTCCAGATGCAATGTCTCGATCATTCCGGCGGCACCGGCATCGGTCACCGGATCCAATGCTGCAACCTGACCCTGAATTCTGTCATAGACCGCCTGATCCGGATCAAACACAGGCGGCGCAAGGTTCGTTTGCGCAGCCCCGACAACCAGCGGAAACCGCCGCCCCACCTTGTCACGGGAGAACAGCATCACCCCTGCCAGCGATCCCGCACCGGCAATATCGCCACCGATCCAGAACCGCAGGGCCGGGGCCGCGTCATAGATCTGCTCCCACCTTTCGGCCAGAAGGGCCTTCATCTCGGGCAGAACGCTGTCCAGCCAGTCCGCAACCACCGCGTTCACTGCATCGGGCAACCCCGCCGAAAGAAAATCACCGAACGCCGGATGCTTTCCATAAACGCCCAGTGCAATCCCCCCCGACATGCGCCCCCCTTAATCAAGGCTTTGCGGGCAGGCGAAGTCGGCCAGCTCGCGCATCGTGAATGGGTTCGTCACGGCGTTGAAACCGAAGTCATAGGTTATCGACCTTCCACCGATCTGATAGGTGGCCCGCGCCACATTGCCGTTGTTCTGAACCGAGGCTGCCGCGCGTAGAAACTTGGCAAACGCCCACTGCCCACCACGGAATTCAAGTGCCGACTCGCGGTCTAGTGCCGGGAAAATCTGCAACGTGGTCGAGGCACCTTGCCCCGGCCACGACACTGTCTTGGGCGGATCACCCGGTGCGGTGATCGTGTTCACGCCGTTGATCTCAAGCTGCGCCTGCTGGATCGAACTGTGCGACGCAACATGCGTGATCGAAATCTGAACCTCGGGCGTCGTGCCGCCTGCACCAAAGAACGCGCGGCGGATTTTCTCAGCCCGCTCGAACTGCTTTAGCGTCGCGGGCGACAGCCGTTCAGCCAAGGGGTTTGTCGGATCATAGGTCAGCCCGTCATCGGTGCGCGTGACAAGCGGGGCCAGATAGGTGTTGAAATACTGATCCATATCACCGCCCGGCCCGAAAAACTTGCCGAATTCGCTTGTTGGCACATGCCGCTGGCTGTTCGAGAACGGAAAGAAAGCCACGATATTGTCGCGGCAGTTGAAGGTGATGGAATTGGTCAGCGCCCGGTTCATCTCGGCCAGCGTGGCGTCGGCCGCTTCGCCACGGAAATCGGTTTCAGCCTCGTTCACCAGATTGCGCACGGTTTCAGGCAGGCGAGAATTGTTGCGGGTCAGATTCGACAAAAGCTGTGGTAGAAGGGCTGCCGATTGCGCGGGGTTCGAATCGGCCAGCCGCAGATTGCCGCGCACCGCTTCAAGATCGGCCAGCAGAATATCAATCGGGCGCTGGGTATCTGGCCCGTCCAGAAGCACCAGCCAGTCGGCGAACTGTTCCTGTATCTGCTCGATGGGCCGGGTCAGGCTGTCAGACGATCCGTTGACCCGCACCTGAGCTTTTGCGTTGTTTGCCAGTGCATCGACCAGTATCCGCTGCACACCCGTCGACCGGCTGCGAAAGCGCGACGCGATGGAACTGCCAACATCACTTGCCACACCTTCCGCCGTACCCGTTTCGGCGCTGCCCAAAAGCTGCTCGGGTGTCATGCCCTTCAGCTCTTCGAATTCGCGCGTCAGACTGGTTTCAGCGGCAACCGCCTTGACCAACCGCAAGATGGGCGATGCGAAGGGCGCCGCCGCAGCGCCCAGCGCATCATAGCGCGGCTTGTCGGCAGACATGTTCGCCAGTTTGATCTTCCCGAACATCTCGGTCCAGGCTGCCTTGAATTCGCGCCCATAGCGCGATTGCAGCGCCTGATCCAGACCCGCAAGCTGGTTGTCGAAATCGACATTGGCCGCCTGTTCGCCCAGAACCCACTTGTCCTCCTCCAGCCCTGCACGCACATCGCCAAGCTGGGCAAAGAAAAAGCTCCAGAACCCTTCATAGGTGTAGAGACCCGGAATATTCACATCGGTCAGGGCTGTGCCATCGGTGGTGGTAAACACGATCTGGCTTTCGGCACCGGTCTGTTCCACCAGATTCCACACGGGCAGATTGGCCCCGTTCGCCCGGTCAAGGATCAGCGAATACGCTTGATCCGCCACCGACATTTCGGTGATGGCACTTCGTGCAGCACTTACGGTGGCATCATCAATCGGCACGGCGATATCGCGGGTATCATCCAACGCAAGCATCGCTTCCAGATGGCGGGTCAGTTGTTCGCGCTTGGTAATGCCATCGACGCCCGGAAAACTGTCGCGCCAGATGCCGTCGAAATATGACAGGATCGCCGCATCATCGGTCTTGCCGCCTTGTCCGCCCAGCAGCATGTAGACCTTGAGCGCGCGGTAGATGCCGGTCGTATCCCCTTCGGCGATGATCTTGGGCAGGCGCAGTTCGACATCCAGTATCAGCCGGGGCCGCAACATCTGTTCCAGCGCATCGCCATAGGCGTTGGTCGCGGCCTGGGTCAGCCGCTTGCGCTGGCTTAGACCAAACCCTTCCCACCAGGTCGGCTCGGCGCTGGAGCCATAGCCAGCGGGCTGATTTCGCAACCGCTCCAGCGGATCAATGACCACCGAAAGGTCGGGGTCGTCGACCACGGTGCGGGCGATTTCCACCTGTGCGTCGCGCTGATAGATGCCCGCCTCGGCCGATGCAGTGTTCACAAGCGACAGGTTCTGCCAATAGCTGACCCCGAACGCCGATAGCGCCGCAACCGTCACCAAAGCAATCGACCCCAGCGCCAACCCGCGCACAATTGCCGTTCTGCGCACCGCACGAATGTCATGCGACACCCAGTCGCGTTCGGTAAAGATCACCTTGCGCAGAAGGTCATGCAGGAAAAAACTCTTGCCCTGTCCCGACATGAACGACGGCGCGAAGCTGCCGCCTGCCCCGCCCTGCGACATTGCGCCCAACACCTGATCAAAAGGGGTGCCCTCTTGCGTGCCCGACGTGAAATAGAACCCGCGCAGAATGGCGTTGGTTTTATAACGCGTAGGTTCGAACACCCGGCGCAGAAAATCGGAAATGTTATCGCGCAAAAGCGCCATCTGCCCCGGCAGACCAAAGATCGCAATCCGCGACACGCCGTCAGGCTCTTCGCTCAACCGGTCTATCACCTCGTCCGACAGACGCGAGATCAGGCGGTCGTATTCCACCGGAACCTGCTCGAACGTCTGGGCCTTGCGGTCCTTGGTCTGGAACGTGGCACCCCAGACCAGCTTGCGGCGGTTCAGGTTGAAGCTGCTGAAATACTCCCGGAAGCCAGAAATCAGATCGGCCTTGGTGAACAGAACATAAACCGGAAAGTCGATCTTCAGCGTCTCATGCACCTCGGCCAGACGGGCGCGGACGGTGGCAGAATGCCGGGCCAGATCATCCTCGGTCGCGCGCATCATATCCTCAACCGAAAACGAAAGGATAACGCCGTTGATCGGCTGGTTCGGGCGGCTGCGCTTGAGCAGATCGAGGAACGATTGCCAGCTTGTCTGATCCGCCGTCTTGTCGCTGTCTTGCGTGGTATAGCGGCCCGCCGTGTCGATCAGAATCGCATCCTCGGCAAACCACCAGTCACAAAAGCGCGTGCCACCGAATCCCTCAACCACACCGCCATCATCGCCCGTCAGCGGAAACTCGATGCCAGAGTTTTTCAGCGCCGTCGTCTTGCCCGACCCCGGCGGCCCGATGATGATGTACCAGGGCAGGTCATACAGATACGACTTGCCTCCCGATTTTTTCAAGGTCGCAAGGGCTGCACCCATCCGTTCGGCCAGAACCTTGCCGTCACCCGCCGGTTCAACGATCAGTGCCTGCTCGATCGCCGCCGCTGCCCGCGCACGTTTGCGCCAACGCAGGAACAGCACCAGAAAATAGATGCCCAGAACCACACCGATCACCGTCAGCCGCAGCCAAACGGTCGACATGATGTCGAAACCGGTCATCGGGAAACCGATCCACACTGAGGCGACAAACGCCAGCAAACCCAGAGCGATCAGCGGATAGCGCATCCATCCGCGCCACTTGACCTTCTTGAACAGCCACCAGACGTTGAAGATGTTCAAAACGATCCCTCCTTGGCCAAGAGGATCTCGACCCGGCGGTTTTGTGACTGACCTTCGGGGGTGGCATTGTCACCGATCGGGTCAGCCTCGCCGCGCCCTTCAACCGCAATGCGCGCAGGGTCGGTCAGGGTTTCCACGATCACATCCCGCACCCCTTCGGCGCGCGCGAGTGAAAGGTCCTCGTTGGTCTTGAACTGCCCGCGCCCCGACATCTGCACGTTATCGGTAAAGCCCAGTATCTTGATCGGCCCCTGTTCGCCGTTCAGCATCTTGGCAATTTCTGCGGCATATTCGGCAAACTCTTTCTTGACCTTCGCCTTGCCGCTGTCGAACAGCAAAAGGTTGCTGACGCGCACATAGATGTAGTCACCCTTGCTGCCCACCTCCAGCGCGCCCTTGTCGATATCGGCCTGTAACGCCGCACGGATGCGGTCAAGCTGCGTCGTATCATCGGGCTTTACAAATGCCTCGACAATTCCGGTGCGCAGAATGCTGATGCTTTTGGCATTGGGGTGCATCGTGTTCAGGGTGCTGGCAACCGCCCCGCCATCCCGGTTCAGAAGTGTTGTCAGCGCGGCATATGCCCCGATGATCATCAGCGCGCAGATGCTGGCCACCATCCAGACCGGAACCCCGCCAAATTTGCGTCGTCCGGTCAAAGGCACCGCGGTCCAGTTGACCGACACATCCTCATCCGGGCGGGGTTTCACGCGGCGCAGCGTCTCATAGATCGCGGCACGGATGCGGGCCAGTTCCATCGCTCCATTGGGCAAGGTGCGATACTGCCCCTCAAACCCCAGCGAAAGGCACGCCAGCATGAGTTCCAGTAGTTGAAACCGCTGTCCCGGCGCTTGCATCGCCTTCTCCGCCTCCATGAAGAATCCAACGCCGGAATCGCGCTTCTGAAAGAAACGTGCGACCATCGAGTATTGGATCCAGATGCCACGTTCGGCCCCCGGCAGATTCTGCACGATGTCATCTGCCGTGCCGCACAGAACGTATTTTCCTACCGCCGCTTCGTGCGGATCGGCCCCCGCCTGCACAGCGTTGCCTTCATATGCGTCAAGCTCGCGCGTGACATGATCCATCAACGGGTTGGCCTGCATTTCCACCAGACCGGTCCGGAGACGGCCAAACAGGATCAGCAGGTTTGATGCGGCGGCAACCAGAGGGTTCGACGACCCGCCTTTACCAATTCCCTTGGCCCGCAGCGCCACATCCAGCGAAATCCGGGGCTGTTGCATGGGCTGCGGAGCGGTGGGGCGCTGCGCCGGCATTTCGGGGAAAAAGCCCTGATTTGCCCCTGCCGCCTGCCCGATCTGCGACGGATACGCGCCGGGATTGGGCGCGGACTGCTGCGGCGGCAACGGCCCGCCGATCCAGGTGTTTCCACCTGCCGGTTGCCCCTGTGG
>JBGSRQ010000033.1:0-6376 GCA_041737515.1 Rhodobacterales bacterium
TTCCGCCGCCAGCCGCGCCAGCCAGTCCGCGCGCCAATCGGTCCGCAGCGCCGGATCTGCCGGGCGGCTGGAGTATGACAGCATCACCGCCCCCCAGCCCAGATTCTCGCCCAGCAGACAGCCGCCGCGAAAATGCACGTCGTCCGAAAAGCGGTCACTTGACGAGCAGACCGTAATCACCGCCTTCAGTGCAGGGGGGCGCAGAAACGCCGTCTGAAGCGCGTTGAACCCGCCCCAGCTTTTCCCCATCATCCCCACCGCTCCACTGCACCACGGTTGCGCTGCCAGCCACGCGATCACATCGCAGGCATCCTGCAGCTCCTGCTCCGTGTACTCATCGGCCATCAGCCCCTCGCTGTCGCCGTTGCCACGCATGTCGACCCGCACGCAGGCATAGCCGTGCCCCGCCACGAACGGATGCATCAACTCGTCCCGCGCGATCGTGCCGTCCCGCTTGCGGTAGGGAATGTATTCCAGAACCGCCGGCACCGGATGCACCACCGCATCCGCAGGCCTCCAGATCCGCGCCGACAACCGGCAGCCATCCGGCATCACGATGCCCATGTCCGGGTCTTCCACCAACACCCTGCCACCCGCCACCGCCATGCTCATCCCCCACTCCCCTGCCGACTTCATCTTTGCAAAAATACTCAGCACCCAGGCTCTGGCATTTCAACATGCAATGCGTCGCAAAGGGAACAGACCACATCGCCACCACCCGCAAAAGTCCCCGCAGAGCCGGAGACCGCGCATGACCAAACCCAACATCCTGATCCTGATGGTTGACCAGTTGACCGGAACCCTGTTCCCCGATGGACCGGCCGAATGGCTGCACACGCCCAACCTGCGCGCGCTGGCTGCAAGATCGGTGCGCTTCGCGCAAAGCTACACCGCCTCGCCGCTTTGCGCACCGGCCCGCGCGTCTTTCATGTCGGGCCAGTTGCCGCAGCGCACACGGGTCTATGACAATGCCGCAGAATTCGCCTCCGATATCCCGACCTATGCGCACCATCTGCGCCGCGCAGGCTACCTCACCTGCCTTTCCGGCAAGATGCACTTCGTCGGTCCCGACCAGTTGCACGGGTTCGAACAGCGCCTGACGACCGATATCTACCCCGCCGATTTCGGCTGGACGCCCGATTATCGCAAACCCGGCGAGCGGATCGACTGGTGGTATCACAACCTCGGCTCGGTCACGGGTGCAGGCGTGGCGGAAATCACCAACCAGCTGGAATACGACGATGACGTGACGCATCAGGCGGTGCAGAAACTCTATGATCTTTCCCGCGGGGCTGACGCGCGCCCCTGGTGCCTGACGGTCAGTTTCACCCACCCGCATGATCCTTTCGTGGCGCGCCGCAAATACTGGGATCTCTATGCGACCTCGCCGCACCTGACCCCGCCGGACCCCACCGCCTACGACGATCAGGACCCTCATTCCAGACGCCTGATGGACGCCTGCGATTTTCGCGGCCTCACCATTACCGATGACCACATCCGCCGCGCACGCCAGGCCTATTTCGCCAACATCTCTTATGTCGATGACAAGATCGGCGAGATCCTCGCCACGCTCGACGCCACCCGGCAGGAAGCGATCATCGTTTTCGTGTCCGACCACGGCGAGATGCTGGGACGCCGTGGCCTGTGGTTCAAGATGAGCTTTTATGACGGTTCATCCCGCGTGCCCCTGATGATTTCCGCGCCCGGCCTGAAACCGCAGCGCATCGACACGCCGGTATCCACCATCGACCTGACGCCCACGCTTTGCGATCTGGCGGGGGTATCCATGGCCGAGGTGATGCCGTGGACCGACGGCGAAAGCCTTGTGCCCTTGGCCAAGGGCACCGAACGCACCACCCCCGTTGCGATGGAATATGCCGCCGAAGGTTCCATCACGCCCTTGGTGGCGCTGCGCTATGGCAAATGGAAATACACCCGCTGTCTGGCCGACCCAGACCAGCTTTTCGACATGGACGCCGACCCCGGCGAGACAACAAACCTTGCCCCCGATCCCGCCCATGCCGCCACCCTGACGAGCCTGCGCGCCAAATCCGAGGCGCGCTGGGACCTTGCCGCATATGACGCCGCCGTGCGCGAAAGTCAGGCCCGCCGCTGGGTCGTGTATGAGGCATTGCGGCAGGGTGGCTATTACCCCTGGGATTACCAGCCCCTGCGCGCCGCCTCGGAACGCTATATGCGCAACCAGATGGACCTGAACGTGCTTGAGGAAAACAAGCGCTTTCCAAGAGGGGAATAGGCGCCAGACACCGCGCAGCGCGGGTCTGGGCCGGGTCGCAGGCGAACCAGTGTGATGGCGGGCACGATCCTGCGCCGACGCCGCGCCCGTGTGGGCAAATGCGGGCTTGCAGGTTGACAGGGCGCGATTGCTCAGACCCTGTTGCTGCACCTTCCCGAAAGCCCGTCCAGCATGACCTTGATCGCCCCTGGTTCCGATGCCCCCCGCCCGCGCCGCGCGGTGCTGGCGCCGTTGCGGGCGATCTCGGGGCTGATCCTGTTTACCTTCGCATTGACGCATTTTCTCAATCACGCGCTTGGCCTGATTTCCATCGACGCGATGCAGGCCGCGCAGGATATCCGCCTCGGCATCACCCGCAGCCTGCCCGGAACCTCTCTTCTGATCGGCGCCGCAGCCGTGCATTTCGTGCTTGGCATATCGGCCTTTCTGCGGGCGCGCACGCGGCGCAAGGGCGTCACCCGCTGGGTGCAGCTTGGCTTTGGCCTGCTGATCCCGATCTTTCTTCTGCGTCACATCATCGGCACACGCGGTGTGCACGAGATGTTCGGGGTTGCCGATACCTACACCTACGCGCTTTGGGCGATGTGGCCGAACGAGGCGGCAAATCAGGCGGCCCTCATGTTGCTGGTCTGGGTGCACGGCTGCATCGGAATGCACCATTGGCTGAACCAGCACCTGTGGTATCGCAGGCTTCATCCGCTGTGGATCGGGCTTGCTGTGGCCATTCCGCTGCTGGCCTTCGGTGGGTTCAATGCCGCGGGCCGGGTGCGCAGCCTGCAAGGCGGCTTTGCCAACCCGTTCTCCGCCGAACAGTTCGCGATCATCAATCACACGTTCGACACCTTCGCCACGGGGTATTATGCGCTTCTTGGCACCGCCGTCGTGATCTGGGCGGCCCTGATCCTGCGGGACCGGCTGGCACGCAAGATCACCGTGTCCTACACCGACGGCCCCCGCATCCACACCCCAAAGGGCCGCACCCTGCTGGAGATCAGCCAGCAAAACCGGATCCCACATGCCTCGGTCTGCGGCGGGCGGGCGCGCTGTTCGACCTGCCGTGTGCGGGTGATGGAAGGGTTGTCAGACCTTGCACCGCCGTCTGACATCGAAACCCGCGTGCTGGCCCGTGTTGGCGCACCCGACAATGTGCGTCTTGCCTGCCAGATCAGACCGCAGGCCGATCTTGCCATCTCGACCCTGTTGCCAGCCAATGCGGCAGGCCGCACCGACCCGCAGGACCGCTATCACTGGGGGGTGGAGCGTGAGGTGACAATCCTGTTCGCCGACCTGCGTGGCTTTACCAGAATGTCCGAAGGGCGGCTGTCGTTCGACGTTGTATTCCTGCTCAACCAGTTTCTGGGCCGGATGGCCGAAACGATTGAAGACAGCAGCGGCTATGTCGACAAATTCATGGGCGATGGGATCATGGCCATTTTCGGCATGGAAACCAGCGCGGAACAGGGCGCGCGGCAGGCGCTTGGCGCGGCCCGCGCTATGGGTGGTGTACTGGAGGCGCTGAACCAAAGTCTGGCGGGCGAACTGGCAACACCGCTGCAGATGGGCATCGGCATCCACACCGGACCAGCCATTCTGGGCCGCATCGGGGCCAGCCACCGCACCGAGGCTGCCGCCCGGATCACCGCGCTGGGTGAAACGGTGAACCTTGCCAGCCGACTGGAAAGCCTGACCAAGGATCACGGCGTTCAGGTGCTGGTATCGGACCGGACACTTACCATCGCGGCCCTGCCCGTGCCGGATGCGATGACGCCGCACCAGATCACGGTGCGCGGGATAAGCCAGCCCGTTGCCGCGCACACGGCCTTGCTTGCGGCGTCACTTCCGGGGTGATCAGCCGACGCGTTGCCCGGCCTCATTGATCAGCATTTCGCCGTCTTCCTTGAACATCAGGCCGGGCGGCAGGCGGTCCAGCAGGTCCAGCACCAGTTCGCTGGGCCGGCACAGCCCCACACCGCGCGGCGAACAGACAATCGGACGATTCACCAATACAGGATGCGCCACCATCGCCGCCACCAACGCATCGTCGCTGATCGAAGGGTCCGGAAGCCCCTTCGTTTCCGCCGGGGATTTGTTTACCCGCAGCGCGTCGCGCGGCGTCAGGTCAGCCGCCGCAAACAGCCCCCAAAGCTGCGCCTCGGTCCAGCCGGTCTGCAGGTAGTCCACCACAATCGGCTCGGCCCCCGATGTAATTATCATCGCCAGCACATTGCGCGATGTGCCGCAATCGGGGTTGTGATGGATCACGATGCTTATGCTTGCCCCCGGGGTTGCAACAGCCAGTTCATGACGGTCAGGGCCAGAACCGCGCCGAAGATTTCTGCAGTAATGAATCCCGGCAGATCCACCGCGCGGATGCCCGAGAATGTATCGGTCAGCGCCCGCGCTATCGCCACCGCCGGATTGGCAAAAGAGGTGGAGGCCGTGAACCAGTAGGCCGCCGTGATATAAAGCCCGACAAGCATCGGCGCCGCCTCGCCCCGAAACCGGATGCCCGCCAGAATGACGGCGACAAGCCCGAACGTCGCCACCCCTTCAGCCAGCCATTGCGCATTGCCGGTGCGGATATGGGTCGAGGCCTGCAGGATCGACATTCCGAACATGGCATGCGCAAGCCAGGTGCCAAGCACGCCGCCCAAGATCTGGGCTGCGACGTAAAGCATTGCTTCTCTTGCCGAAAGCTCGCGCCGCAGCGCGAACATCAGACTGACGGCAGGATTGAAATGCGCGCCCGATATCGGGCCAAGGCAGGTGATCAGCACCACAAGAATGGCACTGATGGGTATCGTGTTGCCCAGCAGGGCCAGTGCCACATCGCTGGTCAACGTCTCGGCCATGATGCCTGATCCCACGACGGTGGCGACCAGAAGGCCGGTTCCCAATGCCTCGGCCACAAGCCGCCTTGGCAGATCGTAGATCACGCGGCACATCCCGTCTTGCAGGCAATGGCGTCGATCACCGGCTGGCAGAGTTCGGGCCGCCCGCCGCAGCAATCTTCCATCAGAAAGGCAAGCAGGCCGCGCACCCCCGCCATGTCGGCGCGGTAGCGGATCATCCGCCCTTCACGCACATTGCTGATCAGCCCGGCCTGCAGCAGAACCGTCAGGTTGGCCGAAAGCGTGTTCTGCCGCGCCTCAAGTGCCTTTGCGATATCACCCGCAGCCAACCCCGCATCACCCGCCCGCACCAACAGCCGGAACGCCGAAAGCCGCATCGGCTGACCAAGGGCAGCAAGCGCCGCGAGAGATTGATTCATATCCATATATCTGGAAATACAGATATGACACTCAGCCGTCAACCCGCATCGGCAAGAATGATCTCGGCACCCTTCCAGCCAACCATCATCGAGGGCGCATTGGTGTTGCCCGCGATCAGATTCGGAAAAACGCTGGCGTCGGCCACCCGCAGCCCCGCCACGCCGTGCACCCGCAGGCGCGGATCCACGACCGACCCCGCCGCATCGCGCCCCATCCGGCAGGTGCAGCTTGGGTGATAGACGGTGCCTGACCGGCGGCGGATATCATCAATCAGCGCCTCATCGCTTTGACACTCCGGCCCGGGCCGCAACTCTTCGGCGATCACCTGTGCCAATGGTGCTTGTGTCGCCAGATGACGCAGGAATTTTACCGCAGCCAGCATCTCGGTCACATCATGGTTGGTTGAAAGCGCATTCGCCGTGATCACCGGGGCGGCAGTCGGATCGGGCGTGCGCAGGCGGATATGGCCGGTGCTGGTCGGGCGACAGTTCGACAGGCCAAGGCTCATCCCCGAGAACGGGTCAGGGGTCAGCAGGGGCCGCTCGCCCGCGCGCGGCAAAAGCGTGGAAAACGCCTGCATGTAAAGCTGCATGTTAGGGCGGGCCAGATCCGGCGACGTGCGGAAGAAACCCCCGCCGTGGTTGATGCTTTTGGCCAGCGGGCCAGTGCCACCCAGCACATATTGCAGGCCCGCGCGCAGCTTGCCCCACCACGGGCGCAACTCGTCGTTATAGGTGGGCACTTTCATGCGATAGGTGTAGTTCAGACCCTGATGGTCGCTGAGGTGATCACCGACATTGGCATTGTCGTGCAGCACCGGGATGCCCAGACCTTGCAGCAAAGACCC
>JBGSRQ010000053.1:0-2866 GCA_041737515.1 Rhodobacterales bacterium
TGTGACCTCAACCGCACCGGCGGCACCGGCGAACAATGGGGCCGCGGCCGCGCCACTGGTGATCGTGCCGAAACCTGCGACGGAACCTGCACCGCAGTAATCGCTTTGAAATCCCGCTGCCTGACCGGGTTTCTCCGGTCAGGGACAATGCGTTTGTGAAACCCTTTCAGGCATACTTGCGGGTCGTCACACCACCCTGCGCCCAGTCGCGCGCGGCCTGTCCGAAGGCTGCGAACAACGGTCGCGACACCGGATCGGAGCAGGCGTTCCATTCCGGATGCCACTGCACCGAAAGCGTGAAACCCGGCGCGTCCTTGACATAAATCGCCTCGGGCGTGCCATCAGGGGCGGTTCCGTCAACCACCACGCCGGTGCCTGCGCGTGCAATTCCCTGCCCGTGCAAGGTGTTGGTCATCACCTGATCTGTCCCCATCAACGATGCGAATACGCCGCCCGGGGTAAAGGTGACGGGATGGCGCAGCGCAAATTTTTCCTCGATCGACCCGTCGGGTGGCATGCGATGGTTCATGCGCCCCGGAAGATCGCGGATTTCGGGGAACAGCGTGCCCCCCAGCGCCACATTCACCTCCTGGAAGCCACGGCAAATGCCAAGAACCGGCTGCCCCCGTTCGACACAGGCACGCACCAGAGGCAGAGTGATGGCATCTCGGTTGCGGTCAAAGGCGCCATGTGCGGGCGTTTCATCCTCGCCATATTCCGACGGGTGGACGTTGGGCCGCCCGCCCGTCAGCAAAAAGCCGTCGCACATATCCAGCAGCTCGGCGACCGTGACATAGCGCGGATCGGTCGGGATGATGATCGGAAGGCAGCCGGACACGGCTGACACCGCCTCGGAATTCATCGTTCCACCGGCATGAACCGGATAGCTCGACTCCAGAAGCGTCATGTTGCCGATGATGCCGACAACGGGACGACAGGACAAGGTACGGGGCATGTTTGCGCCAGACACTGTTACATTAACTACATATAGTAGAGACGGGATGCGATTTGGGGAAGCCTTGTCACCGCAATGCACTGTGCATCAACGCGCAGAACGCATTTCAATCGGGCTAATCGTGCAGGAGGTGCCTCAGGTTTCGGCAGTGCCAGAACAGTCACGCCCCGGAACAGTCACGCCGCTGTGACTTGCATTCCCGCTGCAGGAAGGTCGCATCAACGTGACTGTCGGGAAATCAGGAGAAGCATCATGTACCGTTCAACCCTCGCGGCCCTCGCTTTTGGCATCGCCGCAACATTTGGCATCGCGGTTTTGCCGCTTGTGGCGCAGACCGTCGCGCCCTCGACCGCCGCTTACGAGGCGGCGATGTCGCAGATGATGATGGGCATGCACACCCCGTACAGTGGAGATGCCGACATCGACTTTGTGCGCGGCATGATCCCGCATCATCAAGGTGCCGTCGATATGGCAAAGGTCGTGCTTGAATACGGAAAAGACCCTGAAATCCGCACCTTGGCCGAGGCCGTGATCACGGCGCAGGAAGCCGAGATTGCATTCATGAAAGACTGGCTGGCCAGACACGGCGGCTAGGGCAAGGCCGCGCCGACGCATGGCACCTGCGACCGTGTGGCATGCGCCTGCGCATGACCGCCCGTGCAGCGGTGCAACATCGGCCATATCCTTTGGCTCTACCTGTTTGAATTGAACGTGCTACAGGCCATTGATGCGGCGTGCTACACGTTACGACAAGATCAGGACAGCCATGGCCCGCAGCCCGCGCACGCAGATGAATCGGACGGCCGTTGTCATCGGCACATCCAATGCGCTGATGATTCAAGGCTGGGTCAATCAGCTTTTGCCCGGCGCCGCGGCGTCGGGGTGGACGCTGTTCAACAACTCGATCGGGGGAAGTTCGTCGCGGCTGGGGGCCTACCGGATTGAGACCGGTGCCCTGACCCGCAATGCTGACCGCATTGTGGTGGATTTCAACATCAACGATCAGATGTTCCTTGATGCCGGGACGTGCACGCAGGACGATCTGCTAAGCCATTACACGACCATGCTGATGGCCTTGCACCGGCAGGGGCGGCTGGATGACCTTCTGGTGCTCTTGTTTCCGCATGAACAGGTGAACCATGCGATGACCGACGACATCGTGGCGTTGTTGAAACGGTTTCATGTCGCGCATGTCGATTTCCGCGTGCATCTGGCGGAATGGCTTGGCAAAGACGGGCTGGACACCCGTGCCGCCTATGCCAACCCCCGCCATTTCAACGCGGAATATCAGGGCCGCATTGCCGTGGTGGTGATGTCTCATTTGAGCGCAGGCTACCGGACCGGCCTTCGTGCCAAGGCCGCACGGGCGTGGCTTTTGAAGCAGGCGCCCGTGGGCTACTGCGACCTGAAATTGCACGACGAGGCTCTGGCGCATCTGACGGTCGGCACCAGTCTGATGCAGTTTCAGGTAACGCAGTTCCGACACCGGGATCGATGCCTTGTGTCGGGCGCGCGCCTTTTGGTCGGCGCAATGATCTGGGCAACAGAACAATCGGGCGCCCTGACGTTTCGCGGCAAGGACGAAAGCTACCGGCTTCATTTCAGGCGCAATTTCGACGGGCTGTTTCTGTTCGACAGCCTTTTCACACCATTTGCACTAAGGCCGCAGACGCGAGTTGTCGCAATCAATGACCGCGCTGCGCGATTTCAGCTGATGCTTGGACAATTCGCTGCATCCTACGGGATCACCAATGCCACGGCCGAGGTGGTAACGCTGATCGGGGCGAACCGCCCGCCCCGGACGTTGGGCGAGGACGTGCGCCGGCACATGACCACAGAGCCGCCCAAGACGATCTGGGCCTATCTGTGCGATCGCGCGATGCGCCGCTGACCCGATCTCAGGCCGTTGCG
>JBGSRQ010000307.1:0-13424 GCA_041737515.1 Rhodobacterales bacterium
GCCTGCAACCCGGCGCCGTTCTGACCCGCGTGGCGTCAAGCCACCTGCGCGTCGGCACATTCCAGTTTTTCGCCGCGCGCGGCGAGGTGGACAAGCTGCAAATCCTGACCGCCTATGCCCTGAACCGCCACGACCCTGACCTTGCCAGCGCGGGAAATCCCGCGCTCGCCCTCCTGCGCGCCGTGGGCCAACGACAGGCAAGCCTGATCGCGCGCTGGATGGCCGTGGGTTTTGTCCACGGCGTGATGAACACCGACAACATGACGATTTCCGGCGAAACCATCGACTACGGCCCCTGTGCTTTCCTTGATACCTATGATCCGCGCACCGTGTTCAGTTCGATCGACCAGCAGGGCCGCTATGCCTATGCCAATCAGCCCGGCATCGCGCGCTGGAACCTTGCCCGTCTGGCCGAGGCGCTGCTGCCCCTGATCGACGCCGACGAAGCCCGCGCGATTGATCTGGCCACCGTCGAGATTGATGCCTTCATCGGCTGGTATCAGACGGCCTTCCTCGCACGAATGGGCGAAAAACTGGGCCTTGCAGGCGCTGCGGATACGGTGCTGGTTGACGATCTTTTTGCCGCAATGGCAGGGCAGGGTGTGGATTTCACCCGGTTTTTCCGGCTTTTGGCCGCGGCACCGCAAGACGCGGGGGCTGCTGGCGCGCTGTTCTCGGACCCCAGCGCCTTCACTGACTGGCTGCCCGGCTGGCGCGCCTTGTCACCCGACCCCGACGCGATGAACCAGGCGAACCCGCTTTATATTCCGCGCAACCATCTGGTTGAAGCCGCACTCGAGGCCGCAACGGCGGGCGATCTTGCCCCTTTCGAAACCCTGCTCGGTGTGGTGTCCCACCCCTTCACCCCGCAACCGGGCCGCGATGCCTTTGCCATTGGCGCACCCTCGGGCTTTGGCCCATACCGCACGTTCTGCGGCACCTGAGTGACGATAGATCTTTCCTGAAGGGAAGAATATTTGACAGACAATAGCTACCCTCGCTAGCCTTGCCCCAACGGCGGGCGGCGAATCCGCCCGAAACGAACCGGGAGCATTTCATGACAAAACGTGTCGCGATCATCGGGGCCGGGCCAGCAGGCCTGGCGCAACTGCGGGCCTTTCAATCGGCCAGGGCCAAGGGTGCCGACATTCCCGAAATCGTCTGCTTCGAAAAGCAGGAGAACTGGGGGGGCCTGTGGAATTATTCCTGGCGCACCGGCCTTGATCAGTATGGCGAGCCTGTCCACTGCTCGATGTATCGCTATCTGTGGTCGAATGGCCCGAAGGAAGGCCTTGAGTTTGCTGATTATTCCTTTGAAGAACATTTCGGCAAGCAGATCGGCAGCTATCCGCCCCGCGCGGTGATGTTCGACTATATCGAAGGCCGCGTGAAAAAGGCGGGCGTGCGCAATTGGATCCGGTTTTCCACCACGGCTCGGATGATCACATGGAATGAGCAGGCCCGCAATTTCACCGTCACCGTGCATGACCTCAAAGCCGACCGGATGTATTCCGAGGTTTTCGACAATGTGATCATTGCGTCCGGCCACTTTTCCACCCCCAACGTCCCTGAATTTCCGGGATTCTCGAAATTCAGCGGCCGTATCCTGCATGCCCATGATTTCCGCGATGCCGTCGAATTCAAGGACCGCGATCTGCTGCTGATCGGCACGTCCTATTCCGCCGAGGATATCGGCTCGCAATGCTGGAAATACGGCGCAAAAAGCATCACGGTGGCACACCGCACAGCACCGATGGGCCATGACTGGCCGTCAAACTGGCGCGAAGTGCCGATTGTCGAACGGGTCGACGAGACAACGGCCTATTTCAGCGACGGCACCTCGAAAAAGATCGATGCGATCATCCTGTGCACGGGCTACAAACACCATTTCCCGTATCTGCCCGACGATCTGCGCCTGAAAACCGCCAACCGTCTGGCCACGGCCGACCTCTACAAAGGCGTCGCTTACGTTCACAACCCCGCTCTCTTCTATCTTGGCATGCAGGATCAGTGGTTCACCTTCAACATGTTCGACGCGCAAGCCTGGTGGGTGCGCGATGCCATCATGGGCCGCCTTTCCATTCCCGCTGACAAGGCAGTATTGGTGCAAGACGTCGAACGCCGCGTGGCAGGCGAAGATGCAGGGCAGGATGCGCATGACGCCGTCCATTATCAGGGCGATTACGTCAAGGAGCTGATCGCGGAAACCGACTATCCCTCGTTCGACGTCGACGGTGCCTGCGAGGCGTTCTTCGAGTGGAAGGAACACAAGAAGCAAGGCATCATGACCTTCCGCGATCATGCCTACCAATCCATCATGACGGGCAGCATGGCGCCTTTGCATCACACGCCATGGAAGGATGCGCTGGAAGACAGCATGGAAAGCTACCTGCGCAACTGATCCATGCCGCCACGCTTTCATTTTGACCCAAATATCCCCGCCGGAGGCTCGCGGCCCGCCTTAGGCATTCCGCCCGCCTGGTCACTCCAACCGGTGCAACAGGCACCAAGGCCGCGCGAGGGGGTTCGATGCCCCCGAGCGTGGCCCCCCGTGCCGAGGTCGGGTTCGAGAATTTTTGCAAAGATGAAGTCGCAAGCCTTGGGGCGGATTCCCGTCAACCTGGTTGAGGCCACAGGAAATCTGCGACATGCACGCCGCTGGAACTGTTGCGCGCGGCATTTGATCTGCCGATCTCGAACAAGTGCGGCAACTTCTCGTTCAGATATCCAGAGTATTCGCCGTTTCCCATGCCGAGAAGTGCGCCATGTAGTCGTTCCATTCGGTCAGTTTCAACTTCATGTAGGCGGCTGAAAACTCTTCGCCCATTGCGGCCTTCAGCACCTTGTCGCGGTCGTAATCGCGCAGCGCGTCCAGCAGGTTCAGCGGCAGTTTCGGCGCACCTTTGACTGTGTGGCCTTGGGTATACATGTCGATGTCATAGCGCCGCCCCGGATCGGCCTTGGTTCGGATGCCGTCCAGCCCTGCGGCGATGATCACGGCCTGAAGCAGATAAGGGTTGGCAGCCCCGTCGGGCAAGCGCAGTTCGAACCGCCCCGGCCCCGGTACGCGCACCATATGGGTGCGGTTGTTGCCGGTCCAGGTCACGGTATTGGGCGCCCAGGTCGCCCCCGACACCGTGCGGGGTGCGTTTATGCGTTTGTAGCTGTTGACCGTCGGATTGGTGATCTCGGCAAGAGCCGAGGCATGCTTCATGATGCCGCCAAGGAAATTCCGGCCGCTATCCGACAGGCCAAGCTCTTTCTTGTCATCGGCAAAGGCATTCTTCTTGCCCTCCATATCCCAGACCGAGATATGCGCATGACATCCCGATCCGGTCAGTCCCTTGAACGGCTTTGGCATGAAGGTTGCGCGCAGCCCGTGCTTTTCGGCCACCGATTTCATCATGAACTTGAAGAACGAGTGTTTGTCGGCCGTCGCCAGCGCATCGTCATATTTCCAGTTCATTTCGAACTGACCAATCGCGTCTTCGTGGTCGTTCTGATACGCCTCCCATCCAAGGGCAAGCATATGGTCGCAGACCTCGGCGATCACATCATAGCGGCGCATGACGGCTTGCTGGTCGTAGCAGGGTTTCACGGCGTTGTCGTAGGGGTCGGACACCTGAGTGCCATCCGGGGTCAGCAGGAAGAACTCGGGCTCTACCCCGGTTTTCACCCGCAACCCCAGGGCCGCCGCTTCGCCCACCAGTTTTTCCAGCACATTGCGCGGGGCTTGATCTACCAGTTTGCCGTCCATCGTGGCGCGGGCGGCGACCCATGCAACCTCGGGCTTCCACGGCAACTGGATGACTGAAGATGCGTCCGGAATGGCCATCAGGTCGGGGTGGGCGGCGTTCAGGTCAAGCCATGTCGCAAAGCCTGCGAATCCTGCCCCTTCTACCGACATTTCGGCAATCGCCTGGCTTGGCACCAGTTTTGCGCGCTGCGACCCGAAGAGGTCTGTGTAGGAAATCATGAAATACTTGACGCCGGTCTCTTTGGCGAATTTGGCAAGGTCTTTGACCATAGTGTTCCCCTGTCTTGTGACGACCCGTCTGCGGGGGCCGATCTTTCAGTCAATAGCGTGTTTTCCCCGGAATCCAGTCGGTGCCCGCAATCGGCACGCCCGCCATTGCGGCGGCTTCGACCGTCAGCGCGCACAGGTCTTCGGGCTCCAGATTGTGCAGGTGGTTCTTGCCGCAGGCGCGCGCGATCGTCTGCGCCTCCAGTGTCATGACCTTGAGATAGTTCTTGAGCCGCCGCCCGCCCAGAATGGGATCAAAGCGCCCGGAAAGTTCGGGGTCTTGCGTGGTGATGCCCGCCGGGTCGCGGCCTTCGTGCCAGTCATCATAGGCCCCGGCGGTTGTTCCCAGCTTGTTGTATTCGTCCTCCCACACCGGGTCGTTGTCGCCCAGCGCGATCAGTGCGGCGGTGCCGATGGCCACGGCATCAGCCCCAAGGGCCAGAGCTTTCGCCACATCGGCCCCGGTGCGGATGCCGCCTGACACAATCAGTTGCACCTCGCGGTGCAGGCCAAGGTCCTGCAGCGCACGCACCGCCTGCGGAATACAGGCCAGAATCGGCATGCCGACATTTTCGATGAATACATCCTGCGTCGCCGCGGTTCCGCCTTGCATGCCGTCCAGCACCACGACATCCGCCCCCGCCTTCACCGCGAGCGCGGTGTCATAATAGGGCCGCGCGCCGCCGATCTTGATGTAAATCGGCTTTTCCCAATTGGTGATTTCACGGATCTCCAGAATCTTGATTTCCAGATCATCCGGCCCGGTCCAGTCGGGGTGGCGGCAGGCAGAGCGTTGATCAATGCCCTTGGGCAGGTTGCGCATCTGGGCCACGCGGTCGCTGATCTTTTGCCCCAGAAGCATACCGCCGCCGCCGGGTTTGGCGCCTTGGCCGACCACGATTTCAATCGCATCGGCGCGGCGCAGATCGTCGGGGTTCATGCCGTAACGGCTGGGAAGGTATTGATAGACGAGTGTTTTTGAATGGCCACGTTCTTCCTCGGTCATGCCGCCGTCGCCGGTGGTGGTGGACGTGCCTGCGGCAGATGCACCGCGCCCCAGCGCTTCTTTCGCGGGGCCCGACAGCGCACCAAACGACATTCCCGCGATGGTCACGGGGATATCCAGATGAATCGGTTTGGACGCAAACCGCGTGCCCAGCCAGACATCGGTTGCGCATCTCTCGCGGTAGCCTTCCAGCGGATAGCGGCTGATCGAGGCCCCGAGGAACAGCAGGTCATCAAAATGGGGCAGGCGGCGTTTGGAACCTCCGCCGCGAATGTCATAGATGCCGGTGGCTGCAGCACGGCGGATTTCGGCATTCACGTCGTTGGAGAAGGTCCAGCTTCGCTTGGGCGGCGTGTGTGGGAAATCTGTCATGGATGCCTCAGTAGGATGCCGCGTTGTCGACGTTGAATGTGTAAAGCGTGCGGGCAGAGCCGTAACGCTTGAAGTCCGAAGGTTTGGCCAGATGGTCGGCCTCGCCGCGCTTCAGAAGGTCGGCCAGAAGTGCCAGATGTTCGGGCCGCATTTCCTTTTCGATGCAATCGGCCCCAAGGCTCTTGACCGACCCGCGCACGAAAAGCCGAGCCTCGTACAGGCTGTCACCCAATGCATCGCCCGCATCGCCCAGCACGACCATCGTGCCCGATTGCGCCATGAAGGCCGACATGTGGCCGATGTTGCCGTGCACCACGATCTCGATCCCCTTCATCGAGATGCCGCAACGGCTGGATGCATTGCCCTTGATCACCAGCAAACCGCCGTTGCCGGTGGCCCCGGCGTACTGGCTGGCGTCGCCGTCAATGATCACGCTGCCCGACATCATGTTTTCGGCCACCCCCGGCCCGGCAGAGCCTTTGACGCGGATCGTCGCCTGCTTGTTCATGCCGGCACAGTAATAGCCGGTTGATCCGCGCACGGTGATATCCACCGGTGCATCCACGCCCACGGCAATCGCATGGCTGCCCTTGGGATTTATCACCTCCCATGCGGTCTCATTTGTCTGGCCCTTCAAGGCGTGAAGGGTCTGGTTCAGGGCACGCAATCCCCGCGCTTCAAGGTCAAAGGTCTGCATCAGCGTTCCCAGAAATAGACTGTGGCAGGTTCAGGCTCCCACACTTTTGCAGTGTCGATGCCGGGCAGGTTCACCATCGCGCGGTATTCCGAGCCGAAGGCGACGTATTGATCGGTTTCGGCCATGACGGCGGGCTTGCAGGCGATGGGGTCACGCACAACGCCAAAGCCGTTCCTGGTGCCGACGACAAAGGTGAAAAAACCGTCCAGATCGGTCAGCGTCGCTTCCATTGCCCCGCCCAGCTTCGCACCCGTCTCCAGCTTGTGGCTGATGAAGGCGGCGGCTACTTCGGTGTCGTTTTCCGTCTCGAAGGTCATGCCCGCGCGTTTCAGAGTGCGGCGCACCGAATTGTGGTTCGACAGCGACCCGTTGTGGACAAGGCACTGATCCGGCCCCGTTGAAAACGGATGCGCGCCCATCGTGGTCACGGCTGATTCCGTCGCCATCCGGGTGTGGCCGATGCCATGCGTGCCGGTCATGCGGGCCAGATCAAAGCGGGCTGCCACATCTTTGGGCAGGCCGACTTCCTTGTAGATCTCGATACCCTCACCCGCACTCATTACCTTGGCGTCGGGGCGCAGGGTCCGGATCGCCGCGCGCGCCGCATCAAGAGACGCCGCAGGAAGGTCCAGCACGATATGGGTATCCTTTATCTCGGCTGTGATTTCGGCTTCAAGCAGTTTCTCAAGATCAGCCTTCAAATCCTTGAAATCCTGAACGGGATTGGCGGATTGCAATGTCAGCTTGGCGCGACCTGTCTTGGGACGGCCATAGATCGCGATACCTGCGCTATCGGGTCCGCGATCTGTCATCGTGATCAGCATATCGGTCAGCATGGCACCAAGGTGCAACTCCAGCTTCGGGTCTTTGAGGAACAGTCCGACGATACCGCACATCACGATGATCCTTATGCCGATTTCGACTCAACGCTAGCATTGAAGGCCTGGACGCTCAACTGGGAAGAAACTTTTTTAACTTCAGGGCAATCTTTTTCGTGGTTCGACGACGGCATCCCCAACAAATGGCCGCAGGAATATTTTCCTGTCAGGGAAAAAGACTGCACGGAAGTCAGGGCGCGACCGCTTCGACACCAAGCGGAAAAGGCAGCAGGCCTGGGCAGGACCACAAGAAATCATCCGGGAATCGCAACCGGATTTGAAAGCCGTCCGAGCGCACTGGCGACGCTGGTCCCTGAACGCTGTTCCGGGGTGACGCATCACATCAATCTGGATGATGCCGCGCGCGTTGCGGCCCTGCATGGCCCGTGCGGTTCTCTCAAAGTGGTGATCAAGCTTCATGCTGTGGGGCACGCCTTCCAGCCCGTATGGGGGTTTTGCCACGATCAATCCGCCGGATGTGGCGGCGGTCTATCCCTTTACGGGGTGGGAAGCGGCTGTGATTGGGGCCGCCGTGGTGATTTGACAGGGTTGGCATGTGATCTGCGCCCGCAAGCAAACAGCGCATGATCAGGAATTGGAGCGCCGTCCCTTGCCGCATGTTTGGGGAGTGGGTGTCAGGAACTGCCCCTCACAGGAAAACTTTTTGAACAACAAGGTTGATTTCTGCCGGCGTTGCTTTCAGACTTCCACCAGCCACCCAACGTGGACAGGGGACCGCAATGACCAATTCCTGGAGATTTTCCACCCTCGCCGACCGCCACCGCGCGCTGGGATCAAACCTCGAGGACTGGAGCGGGATGGGCACCGCCTGGTCCTATTCCAAGGGCGATCCCGATGCCGAATACATGGCGATCCGCACCAGGGCCGGGCTGATGGATGTGTCGGGTCTGAAAAAGGTGCATGTCACCGGGCCGGCCGCCAGCCATGTGATCGAACGTGCGACAACGCGGAACATCGAGAAGCTGATGCCGGGGCGGTCGGTCTATGCGACCATGCTGAATGACGCGGGCAAGTTCATCGACGATTGCGTGATCTACCGCACCGGCCCCAATGCCTTCATGGTGGTGCACGGATCGGGCGGCGCGCACGAGCAACTGACGATGTCTGCGATGGGCCGCGATGTGGCGGTGCACTTTGACGACAACCTGCACGACCTGTCGCTGCAGGGCCCGCTGGCCGTGGACTATCTGGAACAGCACATCCCCGACGTGCGCGATCTGGCCTATTTCAGCCAGATGCAGACCTCGCTTTTCGGCAAGCCGATCATGCTGTCGCGCACGGGCTATACCGGCGAGCGCGGCTATGAGATCTTCTGCCGCGGCCAGGACGCTCCGATGATCTGGGACCGAATACTGGACGAGGGCAAGGGCATGGGCATCCTGCCCTGCCGGTTCACCACGCTGGATATGCTGCGCACCGAAAGCTACCTTCTGTTCTTCCCCTTCGACAATTCCGAGATGTATCCGTTTGCGGATGAAGGCCCCGGCGATACCCTGTGGGAACTTGGCCTCGATTTCACCGTTTCCCCCGGCAAGACCGGTTTTCGCGGAGCCGAGGAACACTACCGTCTGAAGGGGCGCGAACGGTTCAAGATATGGGGGCTGGTGCTGGACGGCGATATGCCTGCCGACAATGGCGCACCCGTGCTGCAAGACGGAAAACAGGTCGGCGTCGTGACCCAGGGTATGTATTCGCCCCTGAACAAGCACAATATCGCCATTGCCCGCGTCCCCGTGTCTTGCGCCAACAATGGCACGAAACTGATCGTGCGTTCGGGGCAGAAGGATATCGCTGCCTCCACCCATTCGATGCCGTTCTATGATATCGAAAAGAAACGCCGTACCGCGAAGGGCTGACCGTCATGGCTTTCATTTTGACACAAATATCCGCGCCGCAGGCATTGAAGTCTGTCCAAAGAGCCTGCGGCGCGAGTATTTTTGCAAAGATGAAGTCCAAAGGCGCCAAGGGGGCGGCAGAGTGAAGACGGCGTTCGAGCCTTCGATCAGGTCGCGGCCGGTTTACGGTGAACTGGAACCGCGCAAGGGGTCGGCGCATCTGGTTCTGGCGGACGGCGAGGGGGCGGGGGCGGTGATTGATCTGCTGGCTCGCGCCGGCTCTGCCGCAGCCTGCGCACTGGCACACATGCATATCATCTACATGCCCGGACCCGACGGAGTTGATCATTTTGCAGAACTGCAGGCTCTGGGGGCCGCGCAGTGCCACCGCGCGCCCAGTTTCGCGGCCGCCTTGCCACGGCTGCGCCGGGTCTTGCAGGACGCGCACATGGGGATGCAGATTTATCTTGCGGGAACCGAGGGTTTGATGGGGCAGGGCCAGTCAGAGGTGATGGCGGCAGGCTTGCCGCACGATGCCGTGCAGATGGAACATCGCGGACCGACACTGCGCCGCGTTCAATGTGTGCATTGCAAGGGCATCACCGAGAATGTGGCGACGGATCCTTTTGAATGCACGCATTGCGGGCTGAACCTGTTTGTGCGCGATCATTACTCGCGCCGGATCGCGGCCTTTCAGGGCGTGAACATCGACGCCGAGGAACCGGGCAACGTGCCGCCGCCCGTGGTGCGCTTTCGATGAGCGGGGGGGCGAAAATCGCAGTGCGGGTGGCGGCAGTCACCCCGGTCAATGAACTGGTCAGCCGGTTTCGGTTCGTGCGCCGAGATGGCGGTGCGATGCCCGCCTTTTCCGGTGGCGCGCATACGGTTGTGGAGATGGACGATGCCGGCACCCGCCGGATGAACCCCTACTCGCTGATGTCGGACCCTGCTGACACCTCGGGTTATGAAATTTCCGTGCGCCGCGATGACGCGGGGCGCGGCGGGTCGCTGTTCATGCACCGGCAGGTCAAGCCCGGGATCGAGATGGTGATCTCGAACCCCGTCAACCTGTTCGCGCTGGATTTGCGAGCGAAGAAGCATCTGATGATCGCAGGCGGCATCGGGATCACGCCATTCATTGCGCAGATGGCGCAGCTTTCGGCGATGGGCGGACGGTTCGAGTTGCATTATGCCTGCCGCAGTGCCGCACTGGCGAGCTATGCCTGCGATCTGAGCGCGCGGCACGGTGGGCGGGTGCATCTTTATGTGGATGATCAGGGGCAGGCGATGGATCTGCCGGGGCTTCTGGCCGGCCAGCCGCTTGGCACGCATCTGTACATCTGTGGCCCCAAGCCGATGATCGACTGGGCACGCGGCACGGCGGCCCATGCGGGCTGGCCAAAGGCTGCGGTGCATCACGAGGAATTTCTGGCCCCGCCGGTGGGTGCTGCGTTCAAGGTGCAGCTTGCGGCATCGGGCAAGACCGTCACCGTTGGCACGCACCAGTCGCTGCTGGAGGCAATCGAGGCCGCGGGTGTCGATGCGCCCTACCTGTGCCGGGGCGGGGCCTGTGGGCAATGCGAAACCGGGGTCGTATCGTGTGACGGCCAGCTTTTGCACAACGACCACTGGCTGAGCGACGCCGAAAAGGCTGCGGGTGGCAAGATCATTCCCTGCGTGTCGCGCTTTGCGGGCGCACGGCTGGTACTGGACAGATAGGAAAGCGCGATGGGGCTGGAGTTCAAGGACGAGACGTTTCGCGGAGATTTCACATTCTCGAACTCTCCCGCCGCGATTGCGCGCTTTCCGTTTCCGTTTGACCGCGACGATTACATGTATGCGGTGAACCTTGAGCCGCATGTGCCACGGCGCGCAGGCTCGGTCTTTGAACATGCCTTTGACGTGGATGAACATTACGTTGCCGAAATGCGTGACCGGGCGATGGTACTTGCCGAGGACCCGCTGCGCTGCCAGTCGTTGCCGCATATGACGCTGGCGGGCTGGGATCTGCTGGAACTGATCATGGAGGCCAAGGCGCGCGATTATCCGCAATGGTTTTCGCTGACCAGGGATGGCAATCGCTGGCACTGGGTCAACCGGCCCCTCGGCATTGATCAGCACTTCATTTTCATGGACGACTCAACGCTGCCGCACGGTCCGATGGAATATATCACCCGCCAGACGCAGGGCGACTTCACCCTGCAGGATCAGCGCGAGGATATGCTGTGGATGGACGCGGGCATGGTCACGACGCAGGCCGACTGGTCGCTTGATTTCGACATCGGGATGAATTTCCACGAATGGCACGCCCCGGTGCCCCTGGCGCATGAAAAGGGCATCTTTGACCGGGCGTTGAAGTTTCTTCTGAACGTGCGCCACGGGGCACCGGCGCGACGGTTCAACTGGACCATGACGGTGGACCCGCTGCTGGACACCAGCCCCGAAACCTATCCGGTCTGGGGGCCGTCACGCACCACGATAACGCCGGAAAATCTGGGCCATCGCATGCACTTGCGGGTCGAACTTCAGACGTTCTTCCGGCTGCCCCGTTCCAACGCACTGGTGTTCCCGATCCGCTGTTATCTGATCAGGTTCGACGAATTGGCCACCGTTCCCAAGTGGGCGCGCCGTCTACATCGCGTGATCCGGGATCTTCCGGTGGAGCTTTCAACCTACAAGGGGTTCGAGCGGAACCGCGCGATGATGGTCGACTGGCTGGCAAAACATGATGACGGCGCGCCCACGACACCGGGGTGGTGGCCGGAATAACTGCCGGGCAGAGGCCCCGGATCGGGTCCGGGGCTGCGGTGCGCGGGGCGACGGTCGTGGGCTTACGCCTGCGGATAACTGATCACGGACAGGTAGCGCGCGGGCAGTTTCACCAGAACTTCGGGCCCGTGCTGGGCATCGGCGTCGAAGAACAGGCTGTCGCCGGGGCGCAGGTGGAAAAGCTGGTCGCCGTGGCGGTATTGAACCTCGCCCTCCAGCATGTACAGCAACTCGATTCCGTCGTGCTGAAAGGCCGGGAACACATCTGAATCGGCGGTCAGCGTGATCAGGTAGGGTTCCACCACAACGCCCGACGAGTTCTGCCCGATATGGCCCAGAAGATTGTATTGATGGCCCGCGCGGGTGCCGCGGCGTTCAATCTCGATATGATCGCCCGCCCTTACATGCTGCACTTCGCGGCGTTCCTCAAAGCGGCGGAAGAACGAGGTGACGGGGGTGGAAAACGCGTGGCTCAGGATCTGCAGCGTGGTCAGCGACGGCGAGGTGATGCCGTTTTCGATTTTCGACAGCATCCCGATGGAAAGGCCAGTTGCGGCGGCAAGGTCGGCCACGGTCATGTTCTGCTGGCGACGAAAGGCGCGCACCTCGCGGCCGATCGCAACCTCCAGATTGCGCTCGCTCAGTTCGCGGACGCGGTGCGGGTCCTGATTGAAGGCGGGTTTGCCGCGCGGGGTCTGGGGGGCGGTGTCATCCATGGGGTTCTTTCCCGAAAGCCTCTCGATTTTCACTAGCGTGAAACAATGTGCCGCTCAATGTCAAACTCAACCTGCGGCAAGATAGCCGATGCCCGCAAAGACCACGCCCACGCCAGCCCATTGCGCCGGGCGCAGACCTTCGCCCAGAAAACGCGCGGCCAGCAGGATCGTCACGATGCCAAAGATCGACGACGCGACACTGGCATATTCCGGGTTAGGCCAGTTGCCCGCCGAAAGCACCAAGAGCAGGGCCACCACATCCAGAAGCCCCATGCCCACCAGATAGGGCCAGAACCGCCGCACCGCCGCAAAAGACGGGCGTTTGAGCGCGATATACCCGCCCAGAACGCACAGCCCCGCAACCCGGCCCGTCACCGTTGCAGGCAGGTCTGACCCCAGAACGGCCGCGATCTGGCCAAAGTGGAACGTCAGTCCGAACCCGAGCGCCCCAAGTGCCGCCCAGAGGATTGCGATGCGCCGGTCACCGCCTGCCACCTCACCCGGCGCGCGGGCAACAAGGGCGATGCCACCCACAACGGCCAGCACCGCCAGCCATTGCAGCGCGCTGACCACCTCGCCCCGGCCCACGGCAAGGGCTACCGACAACATCGGATAGGATGCCGAAATCGGCGCCACCAGCCGCACCGGGCCAATTGCAAAGGCACGGTAAAGCCCGCCGCTGGCAAGCAGGTAGAACATCCCCGATACCGCAGCATAGCCGAAGGCCGCAGGCGTCATCGCGCCCCAGTCGCCCGCCGCAAAAGAGGCGGGCAACAGCGCCGCACATCCCGCAAGCCAGGCGGTTGTCAGCAAAGGCACGATCGCGCCATGCTGGCTTACCCTGCGCACGACGAAATCATGCAAGCCCCAGGCCAGCGCTGCCACAAGGCCAAAGATCAGTGACGTCATGCGCGGCCTCGGTTATGCTATCGCCAGTGATACAACGCTTGGGGGACTTGCGGGAAGACGCCCCCGCAGTTATTCTTCCAGATAAACAATTTTTACACTGGCGCAACGCTGGAGGTAAAGCCGCAATGCTTGATATCTTTCCAAATGTGCGCTCTGGTCCGCCACGCCCCAGCCGCATCCTGACACCTGACCGCATC